>CAYLHB010000013.1:0-22877 GCA_964383505.1 uncultured Candidatus Saccharibacteria bacterium | reverse complement strand
AATATGCTATACTGAAAGTCTCAGAAGAGGTGTCTTAAAAAAGGGGTACCTGTCATATTATGTATGGATCGCGAAAAAATTTCACTTGACAGCACTCCTGGAGACAGTGGAACTAAGAGTAATGGTAAAGCAGCATTGGTAGCCACCGCTCCGCTTAGTGAGTTTATATCGCGCGAAGATGCTGAACGACTTAATGAAATAAGGAATCAGGCTCCTGAAGTGTATCTAGCGAACGAAGAACCAGAACGGGCGGGAGACAACGACGGGGCTCTTGAAGCCGACGCGGAAGAAGGTGTTGTAAGAAATAATCGATCGAGGAGGAGGGGACGCAGAGGAAGAAGAAATACCACTGGGAGTGCGCCAGCAGCCAATCAAGATGAAGATTTTAGTACAAGGTGTACGCCTCTATCAAGAGAATTTGCAAAACTTTCCGCTCGTGTACTTGAAATAAGTGATAGCATAGACAGAAACAGTTCTGACTGGCAACAGTATCTTGAGTGGTCAAACATAATCAGTGAGGAAGTGAGAAGGGGGATAAAGAGCAATAAATTCAAAGGTTTACCAAAACTCGTACAACGATTGGAGCAAGCGGCCGCGGAACGAGCGAAGACAAGTCAAATCTCCACGGAACCGGCACTCGACTCACCCTCTTCGTCACCCGCGGCAGAACCCACAGCCCACCTACCCGGCACAGACGAGGGTCGCGAGTATTGGGCGCAGGCGGGTGTGGTCGGTTTTGGTGATCACAGAGAGGAAACCGCAGGAGAACGCTTCTGGCGCGAGTCAGGTGTGGTGGGATTTGGCGATACCGGCAAAAGTGAATCATTCTCAAACGAGGCATCGAATGACTCATCTCCTCGTGCGAAACTTCAAGAGTTGCGTGGGATTGTGAATGCCCGAAAGAGAGAGTATGCGGAAGCAAAAAGTTCCCTTGATGTCGCACAACAGAAGCTTCTGGAGGTCCGCAAGAAGCTCACATTTTCCCAGCGAGTAGGGAAATTATTAGGTACGGGTGCGGATGAGTATCAAAAAGTCCTGAAGGAGTATAATGAGAAACAGCAGGTGTTTTTTGCATCTGCTGGACACCTGCACAAAGCAATGGGGGATTTTGTTGATACCTATAAAACGGAAAAAGAAAGTAGTGCAATAAATGCTACGAGGGAAGTTTTGGATAAGACTCCTCATCAATCGTCTGAAAAAGTGTTTCAGCGACTCGAAACCATTTCAAAAAATTACAATGCGATATACTTCCGCGCACTCGAGAGTGACGACATGTGGCTCGAAAAACAGCGTGAGGCACAGGAAGCGGTACCACCCAAGGGGACGCTTCTTCGTGCTATGCAGAAGGTGGGGCAGTGGTATGGCTCGCAGAGTAAGTTTGTGCGCTACGGCGTGGTGCCCGTCCTCGGAGCGACGGCAGGTAGCATGCTCACGGGTGCCGCGTTTAGTATAGCGTATTCACGGAGAATTATTGGGATGGTAGCTGGTAGTGGAGTGGCGGCGTTTGTTATGCACAAAGGAACGGACTTTGTAAATCGCAGAGAAGCTTTGCAGGTGCGCAAAGCGAAAGAGAGTTTCGCGTTCACAAATGCCCAAGCGACGCTTGAAAAACTCCGCGACGCGCGCCTCAAAGCCGCATCGGGTAAAAAGTGGACACGTTATGCAACACTTGCGACCGGCTTTGGGTTAGGTATGAGCACCACGATGCTTCTCGATCTGAGTGATGCACAGGTAGCACAAACGTGGACCAATGATACAGCGAAAAGTTTTCTGAGTCGTTTTTTCACCGATGATACAGTGCCGGGTGGAACCAAACCCATACCGATGTCATCTCCGCAAGCCGCTGAGGTCCCTATCTCTGCAACTGTGCCAGGCGTTGTTCCTGCCACTGGCACAGATGTCTACGGCGCGGTGGAAAGTGACCCCACCGAAATCAAAAAATGGTGGAGCAAACATCGCGCTGTTTTTGGTGAAGCGGGTGAAGCAAGTGATTCAACTACCACCGCTCAACATATGACTGACCTCACACCTCGTGAATCAACGAATAGTGGAGGGGCAAACCCCGCGACTGTAATGGCGGAGAATGAGTACCAACTGGAGTTTGATAAATTAATCCGTGACGATTCGGCATTTCACATTGAGCCCGCTTCGCAAACCACTGTCATAACAGGAACCTACGAGCAAGGTTCTAGCATCGCGCATGAAATTGATCAGTGGCTCGCGAAGGAAAAGCCAGACCTCTCCAAGGAGGTGCGGCAGGGGGTTGCTTGGCGCATTACAGAGGAACAAATCGCGCGAGCGAAAGCAGACCCTGCGTACGCGAAGGGTCTCGGAATTATGAGCGGCGACCCGAACCTTGTGGCGAGAAGCGGCACGTACACCATGGAGCTTCCCAAGGGTGCTCCACTGCAAGCGCACATTGACCGTGTGCTCGAGGTGCGTGGAAGCGAGACAGGAGGCGTGGCTTCGGCAACAGAGGTTGGAAGCACTGAACGTAGTAGCGCGGTTGCCGCAGAGCCGGCAAAAGGAAATAGGTTAGCTGATCACTATAAGCGAAGGGGCACTCCTCTTATCGAAAGTACTTTTCGTGAAGGAATGTACCGCTACCAAGAACTGTTTGGCAATGTGACGCACGATTCGAGACTTGCTCACGGCCTTCTTCCGCACGCCTCACGTCTATTGCAAAGTAATATAGGAAATCTATCGCGCGTTCCCGTCTCGTTCATCAACGACAGTGAACCAGGAGCAAGTATCATAATTGAAAGCAGGCGCGTGTATATTCCTCGCGATGTGGAGCTGGTTGCTCGGAAGTTCCTTTCAAATGTCGGGAAGGCCTACGGTGAGGGAGTGCTCCAACCAGATGTTTCCGGCGACGCCGCGCCTACGTTTGGCGAGGTGCTTGAACGTGTACATAAAGCACAACTCAACGAGCAAGCACTCGCAGGAAAGACGGCCGGAGAGGGAGCGCGAGAAGCATACGCGGTTGACCCGACCCAAAGTAGCGGCTCCGCAAGACTTGAGGTGCACCTTCCCCGTCCAGGAGAAAATAGGTTCGGTTTTAATAATTTAGATGCAACGCAGGCGCGTTTGAGTAGCCGGATAGGAAGCTTGGTGGGGAGCGGAGCGCTCTCGAAAGACGGATGGTTGACCCTCCGCGGGCTTCCCATCGCAGAGCTTCGTCCGGGGGAGCCCGGCTACGTGTCCCGTGCATTAGTGGAGGGCGGTATTCCGCAAAACGATATTGTGGCCACACGTGGGCTCTTGCGAGAGCTTATGATGCGGTACCAATCATCACACCGTGGTCAGCTACTTACCTATACGCAGGGAGAAACGGTGCAGGGATACATGACACGGCTCGTGCGCGGTATTGAGGGGTCCCGACAGGTTGTAAACACTCAAACAATGAGAATTCGAGTGGGCAGGTAAAAAACGTCCAACATCGTACATATTGATTATTATAACTAACACCATACTATGACAGACACACTACAGGATACGCTTATGAAAGACCTCGGGCTCGACGAGCTTCCCGATGAGGAACGCGCACAGTTGGCGGACCAAATAGCTGGTATTGTATTTCAGGGCACCATGCTTCGCGTGCTCGATCTTCTTGATGAAGCGAAGCAAGAGGAGCTTGGCAATCTTTTTGAGGCTTCAACCAATGTTCAAAATGATTTTTCAAAACATACCGCTATCTTTGACTACCTTGCAACACATGTGCCAAACTTAGACGCCATAATTAAGCAAGAAATTGAACAACTTAAAGTAGAGTATGTAACTCACGCCAACGAATTGAACAAGTCAAGATAATCTTTCATCGCGCGCGAAGATGGACGTAGATGTCCTCAATTGCTTTCACCGCATCTCCCGCAGCGATGTTGTTTTGGTGGTAGAGCGCGTCGGTACAATCGCCCGCGGCCCACACACCTTTTACGGATGTGGCTTGCGTGCGCGGTTCCACGATGACGCGTTCGTGCTCGTTGAGTGGCACCACATCGCGGGCAAAGTGCGTGTTGGGTAACATACCTATCTCCACAAAGATGCCGGTCACTGCAAGCGCGTGCTCTTCATCGGTGAGTGTATCGCGGTAGCGGAGCCCCTTCACGAAGGTGTCGCCTATGACTTCTAGTGTGAGTGCGTTTTGAAGCGCTCTCATATTGGGATGCGCAGTGACCTTCTCTACGGTAATCGGGTCGGCACGGAAGTGACCCCCGCTATCAAGGAGTGTGACACTCTTACAGTACGCAAGGAGCTGTGCCGCGGTTTCAAAGCCCGCGTTTCCGCCCCCAATAACCGCGACATCCATGCCAGAAAAGAGCGGTCCATCGCATGTCGCGCAGTAGGTGAGGCCCTTCTGGTCGTACTCAGCGGCTCCAGGCACCGTGAGCTTCTTTCTCCCAGCTCCCGAGGCAATGAGTACGGTCTGCGCTCGCACTTCTTCATTGTTGGTGAGGTGTGCGGAAAACCCTTCGGCGCTTTTTCGTAGCGTCTCAACTTGATGCCCCTCATGTATCGTGAGGTATTCTCCTTTATACTCCACCACATGAGACTTGAGTGCCGCGGCGAGCTCAGTACCGCTCATGTGGGGTACTCCAATCCAGTTTTGGATATCCTTAGATACCACGCTCTGTCCTCCAAATGTTTCCGTCACAAGCGCCGTGCGGAGTTGTTTGCGTGCCGCATAGACGGCCGCCGCGGCTCCCGCGGGACCACCTCCAATGATGAGAAGTTCAAACATGCAACATAATCAAGTGGATATGCTAACAGTATATCGTTGGACATGGGCACCCACAAGCACGTCTGTCCCATGCTTTTGGCGCAGGTTGCGCGGTAGTGTGCGGCTACTTTATTTTTGACCGGCGAAGGAATGCGGGTACACCCCACTCACTATCATCATCGTCGCTTTGTGGTGGCTTGGAGTCGGTGTCAACACGGCGATCGGTTCGCTCCTCATGTGCTCGCTCAGGGCGTTCGGGTGCACTTGCCACGGTACCCGCGGGACGTGCGGTGGGACGCGCCGCGGTCACCGCATTGTGTATCATACCCGGGGTTGCCTCCGTTTCCTGTGCGCGGGCACCTATTGAAAAGAGCGGTGCACTCGCGCGGCGAAGGACATCGTCGGGGAAGCCGGTGGCGATAACTGTGACTTTGAGTTCATTCTTCTTGAGTTTATCGTCGCGGACTGCGCCGAATATTACTCGTGCGTTCGGGTCGATTGTTTCAGTGATGATACGAGCGGCATCTTGAATTTCGAGCATGCCGAGGTCTTCGCCTCCCGCGATCGCGAAGAGCACACCCTTTGCACCCGAGACGGAGATTTCAAGGAGCGGGGAGTTGATTGCTTTCTGCGCCGCTTCCTCTGCGCGCTTCTCTCCGGACGCGATGCCGATACCCATGAGCGCGGAGCCCGCATCTTGCATGACGGAGCGGATGTCAGCAAAGTCGACATTTACGATGCCCGGGGTGGTGATGAGCTCGGAGATGCCCTCGACCGCTTGGCGAAGGATGTCGTCACACATCGCAAAGGCGTTCGTTACGGTAGTGTCGCGGTCAACAATCGCGAGGAGGCGATCGTTGGGGATGATGATAATCGCATCCACCTCTTTACGAAGCTCGTCAATACCTTCTTCCGCCGCGCGCATGCGCTGTTGACCCTCAAAGGAGAATGGCTTAGTCACCACACCAACCGTGAGCGCACCAACCTCTTTTGCAAGGCGAGCCACGACGCTGTTTGCACCCGTGCCCGTGCCACCCCCCATACCCCCAGCTATGAACACCATGTCAGAACCTTTGAGGGCTTCAAGTATCTCTTCCTGCGTTTCCTCCGCCGCGCGCTTGCCCACATCTGGGTGCCCTCCCGCGCCAAGCCCGCGTGTGAGGTTCTTACCGATATGGATCTTCTTTTTCGCTTTACTGTGTTGGAGGTCCTGTGCGTCAGTATTGACTGAGATGAAATCAACGCCCTTCACGTTGCTGTTCACCATGTGGTTGACGGCGTTACACCCTGACCCACCGACACCGATGACGCGAATGCGTGCGAACGACTCAACATCTTGCTGGATTTGAGGCATAGTGATGGTGAACTGCTAAGTGCACGCATGATAGCAGAGTGTGGACAAAAAGAAACGCTTGACAGTAAAGTAGAACCGTTCTGTCAAAAATAAATAAGAACTACGCGATGAAAAGCTAAGGAAGAAACTGACGAAACCAGTTGAAGAATCCACCGAAGGAATCCTTGACAGTTGTAAGGGCTCCTGATGTTTCCTCGGACGACATGCCCCATATGGTGAGACCGTAGGCAACCGCCCAGCTTGCGTCTTTTATCTTGCTCGGGTCGCCGAGGAGCTGTGCGCGCTTGCTGGGGAGCTTGAGCGATGCGCGAGCGATGTCTTCTATGGTGGCAACGCCTGAACCTCCTCCCGTGAGGATGATGCCCGCGGGCAGAAGGCCATTTTTCCCTATGCGTTTGAGGTGCGCCTCAATAAGGTCAAAGATGTCGGAAAGCCGTGAGGCAATGATGTCATCGAGGTGTTTCTTGTTGGGAACGTCGCCCACCAGCGCACCTTTTTTCGCTTGCTCGGCATCGTCGAGCCCTATCTTGAGACCAAGCGCAATGTCGTGGGTGATGTCGGTCGAACCGATGGGGAACACCTTGACGGAAATGGGGACGTCGTTTTCAAACACCGCGATGGAGACAGTTTCGGCGCCGATGTTTGCGAGCACACACCCGGCAATTTTCTGCGCCTTATTTACCGTCACAAAGCTTCCCGCGAGCGGGCTTGCCATTACATCAATAACCGCAACTCCGGCATCTTCAACCGCAGTGATGAGGTCTTGGAGGTGCTGTTCGAGTGTGGTCACGAAGAGTGTTTCCACTTCAAGCTTACTACCCTTGAGGCCGATAGGTCGTCCCAGCACTCGCTCGCCGTCAAGCCGGTACGCGAGTGGTACCACGTGCATCACTTTTCTGTTTGCGAGGCGGTGCTTGACTTTCTGTTCGCACGCTTCAAGTGCACGCGAGGTATCAAGTTGGGTCACCTCCTGGTCAGCGCGCGTGGTGAGCACCTCGGCTCGTGCACGGAGCTCCTCGAGTCCCACACCCCCCACCGACAGGTACGCTTTCCGTATCGCCACACCTGAAGCTTTTTCGGCCTGTGCGAGTGCTTGCTTTAGAGAGCGGGTGGTGTCCGTCGTGTTCATGATGTAGCCATGCCGTATACCGCGCGAGAGAGCGTAGCCGGTGCCGATTACCGTGGGAGGTGCGTCGTCAGGCGCGGAGGCACTCACCACGACCTTGATTTGGTACGTGCCTATATCTATTCCAACTACAATGCGGCGCGCCATGACAAGCATCGATTTTTCCGATGTGCGAGCAGGGGGCTGTTAGCGCACGGCATACGTGCGCATAAACTTTTGCTCGATACGATCCATTGTACTCCCGTGGTCGTGCCCCTTCAAATGGAGGCATCCGTGGATAAAAAGATGGACGATATGGCCAGGTACACTCAAATCGAACTGGTGTGCCTCACGTGTTGCCCGAGCGAGGTTGATGAAGATTTCTCCCTCCGCTTCTGTAAGAGGGAATGAGAGGACATTAGCGGGGGTACGCTTGTTGCGGTAGGAGAGATTGAGTGCACGGGCTTTTGTGTCGGCGATGAACACGAGCGAGAGAGTGTACCGTGCACCCAATATCTCACACGTGATACGTGCAAAGGGTGCGTCGGGAAGGGGCCGGCGCGTGGTGTTGTGAATCGCGAGCATGGGCCTATCGCCGCTTGTTTTTTTTGCTTTCGACGACACGTCCGAGTTTTATGAGCTCGTTGTATAACTCACGGCGCGTGATGAGGGTGAGGACGCTTCGCTTTCGCTTCGCGGTGCTCTCGGGGCGGCTGTGGTAGCGGAGCGAGCGGACGCGCTTCACCACACCTGAGCTCTGTACCTTGCGCGAAAAACGGCGCATGAGGCTCGCGTTGTTTTCGTTGTTATGTTTTTGTACCTCGACGTTAATCATAGGTAGCGTAATGGTACCACGGGACTATATGCTGCGCAAGTGCGTGGTGGGGCACTTCTCAATGAACTCCGTTGTTCCAAGTTTGTAAGCTTTGCCCAGGTATGAGAGAAGCCGCCCATGAGAGGGCGGCTTGAGACGTAGGTATTGAGGGGGTATCAAGTTCCGAACGGTCCCCTTGTCAACGACGACCTCAATGGTCATCGGTTGATCTATGTAGCATGTGGGAATCCAAGACTTACGTTCTCCGTCAGGCAGGACGAACAGTTTTGACGAAGTACCCTCCGCGCGACACGCCGCACTGAAATCGTTTCGAAAGAACCCGAGAAGTGCATACGCGCTATCCCACAACTCGGTTCGCCATCCACTTCTACTGTAAACACGAACGCTGAGGTGGGGTCGCCTGGATGTTTCTCTAATGTTTGTTTAGTTTGACGTCCAAAAACAAAATGCAGTATTGTTATGATCGCTACCTCCTGTGGTTTGGTGAAATTGTTTTAAAATACAAACTAGTAAATAAGTAAATAGCTTGTGTTCCGGCAAACTTCTTACACACGGGATTTGTCTCGCACAAGGAGAGGCAGGCTGTCTATCGCCACAGTCTGCTGAGCGCGCGTGAGTGCATTTCGAATGATGGCGACACCCTCAAGCGCTTCTTTTTGCCCGACGATGACCACATAGGGAGCTTGTGTGCGCTCAGCGAAGGCGAGTTGGTCGGAGAGGCGTTCGTACTTGAAGCACTGCTCAATAGGAATGCGGGCCTTTCTGAAGGTCTCGATGACGCGAAAACTCTTGATGCGCGCTTCCACTCCGATGTTGATGAGGCACACCCTTGGTGTATGGGCACGAAGCAATTGCCCGACCACGTCTCGTGTCGGCTGTTGGGGTGCGTGGAACTCAATAACAAGACCCACTGCGGGCGTGGATACCTTGAAGAGCGTTTTAGAGAGCTCGTCGTATCTGCCACCGCGTGCGATGCGCACATCGGACCCTTCGGTGCGAACCGAAGAGAACTCATAAATAAGGTGGGAGAAGCACTCGCGCGGTCCCATGAGGAGATCGTCGAGTTCGTAGGGCGTGTTGTTTGATTCCATAAACTCCAACACGTCTCGCAAGTGCCGTCTGCTTGGTGTCGTGAGGTACTCGACTGGACGAGGGAGCTCGTAGGCGAGCGCGTCGCGACGGTTCGCGAGCATGATTGCGGTTTGGTACACATCTTCACGCGCGAGTGTTTGGAGTGCGGGCGGTAAATCGCCAAAACGGCGTTTGATGAATACAGTCACTTCCCGAAGGTAGCGTGCGATGGAGTCTCGGTCGCCCATACCGTTTATCCTCACCGTGTACGAGCGTACCCCCAGCTCGTCAAGAATCGAGAGCGAGGTGCGAAGCACGAGTGCTTCAGCGATGGAGTGCTTGGAGCCGATTGCGTGGAGCCCGAGCGAGAGAACGGCACCGCCACCTTTCGCCTTTGAAGTCGCGCTCGTGAAGTAGAGGAGCGACTCGCGTCGTGGCATAAGGCCGGCGGAGAACACGCGCGTGAGACCCTGTTCAAGGTGGCGCAGGGAACCCTCAAGTGCGACGCGCGGGCGTTCGTGTGTCGCACGGAGTGCCATCGCTTTTGCTTGCGCGGCCTTGGGGTCGGGGAGAAGGTCTACCTCGGCTGCGATCGCTTGATCGAGTGGTACGAAGCCATAGTGGCGCGCGACCGGTATCGCTTTTTTGTAAAACTCTTCTGATTGTACGGTCAACATGCGTGTGCGAATGTACGTGCGTGTGACCGACCTCGGTCACTCAATGTTGGCGGGGTCGTCGAATTGATACTCGCCCGGAAAGATGCCAAGGAGGGTGGGGGGGAGAAGGCGCACGAGTGCGCGGCCGATGATGAATCGATCGGCGACGGGTCCCCACTGTCGCGAGTCACTGCTTTGGTCGCGGTTATCTCCCATGACGAAGTATTCGTTTGGGTCGAGTCGTTCAGTGACGTTTCCAAAATTGCCACTCGTTTTGGGGAGGTACGGCTCGGTCAAAACCTGTTCTGTGCCGGCTACCGTGTCTTTAATGATAATTTGATCCCCGCGCACCTCCACGGTTTCACCCGGAAGCCCGATGACGCGCTTAATGAAGTACTTGTCCGGGTCGTTGGGGTACTTGAACACCACCACATCTCCGCGATGAGGAGCTTCGAAGCGATAGGAGAGTTGATCGATAATGAGGTATTGTCCCGTTTCAAATGTCGGAGACATGGATGCGCCCGAGACGATAAACGGCTGTGCGATAAAGATGCGGAACGGAAGTACGATGACAAGGGCGAGCACCGCGTATTTGAATATCTCCACAATGAAGCTCTCTTGTTTTTCTCCACCTGTGTGCGGTGCCTCGTACTCGCCTTCGTATGGCTCTGATTGTGACGGTGGAGTACGAGGAGAAAGGTGTAGGGGGTGCATACGTGCGACTAGTATACCAGATAGTTTTTACATGCAATAGTATTTTCTTTTATGGCGCACATGGTTCGTATATATGAGAGCGTTTGTTGTGTGTGTGAGAAGTGACATACTTCACTCGCGCACTTTCGCGCGCGTGTAGTATACTTCTATATATGAAGTTTGTGATTGCTGGTTTGGGAAACCCGGGGAGTGAGTACGAACACACACGCCACAATGTGGGACGCATGGTGGTCGAGGTGTGTGCGCGTACTCACGGAGTTACCGGTTGGAAACACGATGCAGTGACGCGCTCGGAGCGCGCCTCTTCTGAAGTGGGCGCACACACCGTGCAGTTTGTACTGCCCGGAACGTTTATGAACCGTTCGGGAAGCGCGCTCCAGCCCTACATCTCAAGTGAAAAGGCGCTCGAGCGGCTCGTGGTGGTGCACGATGACCTTGATTTGCCGTTCGGCACGCTCCGTATCGTGTTTGATCGCGGCGCGGGCGGGCACAGGGGTGTAGCTTCGATTGATCGTGCGTTTCGTTCGTCTGCGTACGTGCGGGTGCGGGTCGGTGTGTCTCCAGCCACACCCAAAGGTACACTCCGGAAACCAAAAGGGGAGCAGGCGGTGCTTGACTTCATACTTGGTACGTTCACGAAAAAAGAACAGGAGGCTCTGCCCGAGATACTTGCACGAGCGGCGAGTGCGATTGATACACTTGTGCTCCAGGGTCGCGCACAGGCGATGAATGAGTATAATAGTGTGAGCGCACCTGCTCTCTCACGAAAGAAGCGGGTTGTGGCTCCGGTGAAGAGAGCGAGTAAAAAAAGCGTTCGTCGTACTTGATTCGTTTACACATGTACTATGAAGCTGGGACGATTTAATAGAAAACACGGCATGCTGGGGCTCTTTGGGCTCGGAGGTGTGGTGGTCGCATCGCTTTTTGCGGTGAGTCACGTGACCCCGAGCACGCTCGACCCGTTTGCGACGTGCTTGGGTGAAAAGGGTGCGACTTTCTATGGCGCGTTTTGGTGCGGGCACTGTCAGGAGCAGAAGCAAATGTTTGGTGCCGCAAAGAGTAAACTCCCCTATGTTGAGTGCGCGAGCCCCGACGGCCAGCGCCAGCTTGATGTGTGTGTCGAGGCAAAAGTTGAGAGCTACCCGACGTGGGTGTTCTCTGACGGCGAGCGGCGCACCGGCGTGCAGACGCTCGCTCAGCTCGCAGAAAAGACCGGGTGTACGTTGCCCCTCTAATTCATGACACCGCTCGTAAGTACGCTCACCACACTCTTCGCGGCAGGTACGATTGCCCTGCAAGTCGTTATTGTAGTGGGCTTTTTGGGCACGTTCGTGTTTCGCTACCGGTGGCACCCGTTCCTCGTGCGGCTCGTGGTGCGCCACGGTGTCCTGTTGGCGGGGCTCCTTGCGGCGGGCTCGCTCCTCCTCTCACTCTGGTACAGCAAAGTCGTGGGGCTCCCCGTGTGTGAGCTCTGCTGGTACGCGCGCACCATGATGTATCCACTCGCGTTCATCCTTCCCATCGCGGCGTACTACCGCGACCGCACCATCGCGCGTTACATTGTGCCCCTCGCCTCTCTTGGCGCGGCGGTGACCCTCGTGCACCACCTCTACCAAGTGGGAGCGGTGAACTTCACGAGCTGTGACGCCGCGGGGCTAAGCTGTGCGACGAGGTATGTGTATGAGTTTGGGTTTGTCACCATGCCTCTCATGGGGCTCACGATATTTCTCGCGATTATTCTCCTTACCCTTGCGTCACATCGCGGGTAGTATGGTGGGACGTACGCAATCGGCGAACTTCTTTGTTGCTTTCGTCATAAACACAGTACGTAGCATATGAGCGGGGTTACGTTTGAAATTTCGGCCCGTTCGCGTACCTCGAAAGCGCGTCGCGGACTTCTTCGCACCACGCACGGCGATATCGAGACGCCCGCGTTTGTGGTGGTGGCGACCAAGGCCACAGTGAAAGGATTGACGCCGGAGCTTCTAGCGGAGTCAGGGGTCGGTCTCGCGATTGCGAACACCTACCACCTCCACCTTGAGCCGGGAAGTGTGGTGGTGAGGGAGGCGGGAGGTTTACACCGCTTTATGGGCTGGAACAAGCCCCTCATGACCGACTCGGGCGGCTTCCAGGTGTTCTCGCTCGGTGCGGCGTACGGGAGAACCGTGTCGAAGGTGACCCGGGAAGAGCTTGAGGAGGACGCAACCACTCCCACACTCTACGACCCTGACGTCGCTTCCCAGCACGGAAAGCTCGCGGTGATTGACGACGAGGGCGTGACCTTCACCTCGCACATCGACGGGTCGCTCCACCGCTTCACACCGGAGCGCTCGATTGAGCTCCAGCATGAGCTCGGCGCGGATTTGTTTTTCGCGTTTGACGAGTGTACTGCGGCGGAAGCGAGCCACGCGTACCAAGCGGAAGCGATGCACCGTACACATCGCTGGGCCGCACGGAGCCTGTCGGCGCATCGAACCAATTTGAACGCATCGTGGCAGGGTATATTCGGTATTGTGCAGGGCGGGAGGTTCGAGGACCTACGGCGGGAGAGTGCGCGCACACTCGCACGAATGGACTTCGACGGGTACGGCATCGGCGGGAGCTACCAAAAACTCGACCTCGACACCGCGGTGGGGTGGGTGACCGACGAGCTCCCAGAGGAGAAGCCCCGCCATCTGCTCGGTATCGGAGAGCCGGAAGATATTGTGCGGGGCATTCGGGAGGGGGTGGACCTGTTCGACTGCGTACAGCCGACGCGACTTGCGCGCACGGGAGTGGCGTACGGTCCGAACGGGGAGAAGATTCAGCTCGCGCACGCTTCGAATGCGAGGGATTTTTCCCCAATTGACCCAGTGTGTACCTGCGGGTGCTGTCGGCAGTACACGCGCGCGTACCTCTCACATCTCATGCGCGCCCACGAGATGCTCGGCGCGATACTCTTGAGTATGCACAACCTCCACTTCCTCACCTCGCTCGTGGCGCGTGAGCGCGAGCGTATCGGCGACTAGTCTGCCCGTTTTTTGTTGCCTGTGGTGGCGATACGCCATTGTGCTGTGGTATGGTGCTCACATGGATTTTGCTCTTAAAGCGCCGTTCTCCCCCGCGGGCGATCAGCCCGCCGCAATTGATGCCCTCACTAAAGGGCTCATAGCGGGGAAGCGCCACCAAACGCTCCTTGGTGCAACAGGAACCGGAAAGACATTCACCATTGCGAACGTCATTGCGGCAGTCAACAAGCCCACGCTCGTTATCGCACACAACAAAACCCTCGCGGCACAGCTCGCCCAGGAGTACCGCGAGTTTTTTCCGGATAATGCCGTGCACTACTTTGTCTCCTACTATGATTTTTACCAACCCGAGGCGTACATGCCGGTAACCGACACGTACATCGAAAAAGAGGCGATGATCAATGAAGAAATCGAACGATTGCGCCATGCGAGCACTCAGTCGCTCCTCACGCGACGTGACACTATTGTGGTTGCATCGGTGTCCTGTATTTACGGTTTGGGGAGCCCCGAGGAGTATCAAAAAGTGAACCTAAAGCTTACGGTCGGCGCCACACTCACCCGTGCGGAGCTCGTGCGTGCGCTCGTGCACATTCACTTTTTGCGAACAGGAGCAGACCTTGAGCCGGGACTCTTTCGTGCACGCGGAACGACGCTCGAGGTAATGCCGGTGTCCGAACGTATCGTGTACCGCCTCACACTCGACGCACACACCATCACACGTATCGAGGTGCTCGATCCGATTACGAGGGTGATACAACGTACGCTCGATACGGTATTTGTATTTCCAGCGAAGCATTTCATCACCCCAGAGCATGAGCGCGCACGCGCCATCGCCGATATCAAAGCGGAGCTCAAGGCGCGCCTTTCTGACCTTGAGGCGCAGGGCAAGGTGTTTGAGCACGAGCGACTCAAGCGTCGCACCAACCACGACCTCGCGCTTATTCGCGAGGTGGGGTACTGCAACGGTATTGAGAACTACTCACGGCACTTCGATGGAAGGAAAGCGGGGGAGCCGCCACACACGCTCATGTCATACTTCCCCCACCTCGCCGATGGTTCGCCTGATTTCTTGACCGTGATCGACGAGTCGCATGTCACCGTGCCCCAGCTCGGCGGTATGTACGCGGGCGATAGGAGCAGAAAGGAGACACTTGTCATGCACGGCTTCCGTCTCCCCTCCGCCCTCGACAACCGCCCACTCACGTTTGCGGAATTTGAGAAGCGGGTGGGGCAGGTCATTTACACCTCCGCAACGCCGGGGAGCTACGAGCTTGCCAAGAGTCGCAAGGAGGGGCCCGTGGTGGAGCAAATCATCAGGCCCACAGGGCTCCTCGACCCCGTACTCGTCACTCGTCCGGTTGTATCATCGGACACGTATGAAGGACAGGTGCGCGATTTCATCAAAGAAGCGAGCAAGGTTGCGGCGAGTGGCGAGCGTGCGCTCGTGACCACCCTCACGAAGCGGATGGCAGAGGATTTGGCGGAGTTTTTGCGGCAAAAAAATGTGCGGGCGGAGTACCTCCACAGCGATGTGAAAACCATTGAGCGTATTGAGCTCCTCACCAAGTTTCGGCGCGGCGAGTTTGATGTGCTTGTAGGGGTAAACCTTCTCCGCGAGGGGCTCGACCTGCCGGAGGTCTCGCTCGTGGGCATACTCGATGCTGACAAGGAGGGCTTCTTGCGCTCGGAGACCTCACTCATACAGACCATCGGTCGAGCGGCGCGTAATGTGAATGGTCGTGTCATCCTTTACGCTGATGAGATGACCGACAGCATGAGGCGCGCAATCGAGGAGACAGAACGCAGACGCGCCGTGCAGGTTATGTATAATAAAAAACACCACATCACGCCTGCAACGATACAGAAAGCGATAAAAAATATTGCAGAAGAGCTGCGATCTGAACACCAAAAAGCTGTTGACCAGCTCTTTAAGGTGGATCAGCAACGCTACCAAAGAGCACCCACTGAGGTGGTGAAGGAGAAAACAAAACAAATGAACGAAGCCGTCCGTAGGCTCGACTTTGAGACCGCAGCGCTTTTGCGTGATGAGCTACGTGCTCTGCAAAGCGAGACCCCAACTACTTCTTCTTTGTCTGAAGGTGGGCAATCGAAAAGTACGCCATCAAAAAGAGTACGCCGGAGATAGCCCAGCCCAGCTGCGACGAGAGCTGTATTCCGCCGAATACCACCTCAAAACCCCCTATGGACTGGATACCGTATGCGAGGCCCAGTCCTCCGAAAATAACTGCTGACACTATCGAATAAAACGGTTGGCGCATTTCCACCATAATAAAAGTGCTAGTTAGTAAGAATGAAGTAAGTATAACGTGATTGGGGTGCAATAAACGCACGTTTTTGAGCGACTGTGGAAAAGCCAACGCGCCGTGGTAGAGTAGGGGCACCCTCGGCTCCATCCGGGGGCAGTGGGTATGGAAGAAAAAATTACAGTCAAAGGTGCGCGCACGCACAACCTAAAAAATGTTTCCGTGGAGCTCCCACGCAATTGTCTCGTGGTGTTTACTGGTTTGTCCGGTTCGGGCAAGTCTTCCCTCGCATTCGACACGATCTTTGCGGAGGGTCAGCGGAGATACGTTGAGTCGCTCTCTGCCTACGCGCGCCAGTTTCTCAATCAAATGCAAAAGCCGGACGTGGAGGAAATAACCGGTCTCTCGCCCGCTATTTCAATCGACCAAAAGTCGCGCTCAAACAACCCGCGTTCAACGGTTGCGACCATCACTGAAATATACGACTACCTGCGCATTCTCTACGCTCGGGTTGGTCGTGCGCACTGTCCGGTGTGCGGTACCCGGATTGAGCGATTGAGTGGGGACGAGCTTGAGCGTGCCATTATTGAGATGGTCACAAAGACCACCACGCATGAATCGGATAAAAAAGTGCTCGGGGTGACGTACGATGACCGCAAGGTGCGCCTGTGGGCACCGGTTGTGGTGGGTCGAAAGGGTGAGTACTACCAGCTCCTCTACGACCTCCTAGGGAAAGGGTATGAAAAAGTGCGCATTGATGGGGTAGAACATGCGCTTCGTGACCGTATCGTACTTACCAAGACGAAGCGGCACGACATAGACGTGCTCGTGGACGAGCTCTATGTGTCGGAGTTTTCGGCACGCTCGCCCGATGCTCGGGAGCGTTTGAAAGAGGCAATAGAAACATCGCTCCATGAGGCAGATGGGCTCATAAAGGTCGAGGACCCGAACGGGGAGTTGCGCGTATTTTCCTCTCGTTTTATTTGCCCAAAAGACGGCACCAGTTTTCCGGAAGTGGAACCTCGTCTGTTTTCCTTCAACTCTCCCTACGGAGCATGCTCGTCTTGTAACGGCCTCGGGATGACCGGCTTTTTCCACCACGAGGTATGTAGTGCCTGCAACGGTAAGCGTTTGCGGCCCGAAGCACTCTCGGTATTCCTTGGTGGGGGTCCCAGAGAGGGGAAGAGTATTGTGGATTTTGTTGCACTTTCGATTGAGGACGCGAGAGTGTTTATTCGCTCACTCGAACTCAACGAGAAGGAGCGAGAAATTTCAACCGTACTCCTCAAGGAAATTGAAGCGCGGCTCCAGTTCATGGTGAATGTCGGCATTGAGTACCTCACGCTCGACAGACGCGCGAACACGCTCTCCGGCGGCGAGGCCCAACGTATTCGGCTCGCGAGTCAACTCGGTTCCGGCCTCGTGGGAGCACTCTACGTGCTCGACGAGCCGACCATAGGCCTTCACCAGCGCGACAACGAACGGCTCATAAAAACGCTCACCGCCCTCCGTGACCTCGGGAACACCATTATTGTAGTGGAACATGATGAGGACACCATTTTCTCAAGCGACTACTTGGTGGATATCGGTCCGGGTGCGGGAGTGCACGGTGGGGAGGTGGTGGTGTCCGGTTGGCTTGAAAAGCTGCTCACTGCGAAGAAGAACGTGTCGGGCTCACGCACGCTCGCCTACCTGCGCGGTGAAGAGTCTATTGAGGTGCCAGATGAGCGTAGGGAAGAGGACAAGGGCTGGGTGAGGGTGCGCAACGGAGCCATCTACAACATTCAGGGTATGAACGCCGACATTCCACTTGGACGACTCACCTGTATTACGGGTGTGTCGGGTTCGGGAAAGTCCTCGTTTATGTACGAGATACTCCATAGAAACTTGGAAGGTCGTCTCGACCGCGATAAGCGCACGAGCACACTCTTTAACTGCTCAAGCCTCACCGGCACCGAGTACCTCTCGCGCGTGATACTCATCGACCAGTCGCCTATTGGGCGCACCCCGAGGAGCAACCCCGCAACCTACACTGGCGCGTTCACCTACATACGTGAGCTCTTTGCGGCAACCGATGAGGCGCGTGCGCGGGGGTGGAGCGCGTCGCGCTTCTCGTTCAATGTGCCGGAAAACAGGCGCGGGGGGAGGTGTGAGGCGTGCCAAGGGAATGGCACCATTGCGGTCGAGATGCACTTCTTGCCGACGGTGTATGTGACGTGCGATGTGTGCGGGGGACGACGTTTTATGAAAGACACGCTCGAGGTGCGCTATAAAAAAAAGAACATCTACGAAATACTCACCATATCGGTGGAAGAAGCACTTACGTTCTTTGAGGATATTCCGCAGATAACCGATCGGCTCGGCACGCTCGCGTCCGTTGGTTTAGGGTATTTGGAGCTGGGGCAGAGTGCTACCACACTCTCCGGCGGTGAAGCCCAGCGCGTAAAAATAGCGAGCGAGCTCTACCGCCCGCACGTGCAAAAAACGATATACCTCCTCGATGAACCCACGATAGGGCTCCACTACGACGATGTGAAAAAGCTCCTAGAGATTCTTGATACGCTTGTGAAGCGAGGTAATACGGTGGTGGTGATTGAGCACAATATGGACGTGGTGAAGTGTGCCGACTGGATTATTGACATAGGTCCCGAGGGTGGGGTGGGGGGAGGAAAGGTGGTGGTGCAGGGCACACCCGAGGCTGTCGCGCGGTGCAAAGAGAGCCACACGGGAAGGTACCTTAAACGAGTGTTAAAAAAGTAGGCGGGGAGATCTCCCCGCCGAAAGATGGTGTGTGTGTCAGTATTTGCGCTATATGATGCGCTTTTCCTTGCACTCCTTGCACTCCTTGCACACAGGGTATGACTTGTCGCTTATAGCTTCACACTCCCACTCCACATTCTCGGGAGCGAGTTCGGTGCCGCATCTTGTACAGCGCAACTCGCACGGGGTCTCTGTGAAATGCAATTCCATGTTTTCCATACTCGCCCCTCTTCTAAATTTGCCATAGCTACCTTACTCTATAACCATGCAAAAAGATAACCCCTCTGTTCGCTCACTCCCTGCTTCGCCGGGTGTATACCTGTTTATGGGCGGGCGGCGTGAGGTGCTCTACGTCGGAAAGGCGACCTCACTGCGCGACAGGGTGCGCTCGTATTTTGCCCCCGACCTTGTGGCCACACGAGGTGTCCACATACGTGACATGGTGGAAAAAGCACATCGCGTAGACTATCGTGTGACCGACTCGGTGCTTGAGGCACTCGTGCTTGAAGCACACCTCATCAAGGAGCTCAAACCGCACTACAACACCCGCGACAAAGATGATAAGAGCTTCAACTACCTCGTCATCACCACAAACGAGGTGTGGCCCCGTCTCCTTACCGTACGCGGGAAAGACCTTGTGCATACGCTCGAAATACTTGTGGGTGACTCGCCACGCAAGGTCCCACTCCCTGTGTACGGCCCGTTTGTACACGCAGGGCAATTCAAAGACGCGCTCCGGCTCATTCGCCGAATATTTCCCTACTTTGACACACGTGAGCCAGTGGATGTGCTCATGGCCCGAAACGATAAAAAGCTCTCGTTCAATCAAAGTATCGGCGTGTACCCACCCGCACATACAGACGCGCGTACCTACAAAAAAACAATACGTCACATCCGTATGTTTTTTGAGGGGCGAAAAAAACAGCTAATGCATTCACTTGAGCGTGCCATGCATGCCGCCGCAGAGGTGCACGCATTTGAGGAGGCCGGAGAGTACAAGCGCCAGCTCTTCGCGCTTCGCCACATTGAGGATGTGTCACTCATTCGCAGTGAGCAGACGTATCAAAAAGGTTCTCCCATGCGCATTGAGGCGTACGATGTGGCGCACCTCAAAGGGAGCAACATGGTCGGGGTATGCGTGGTGGTGGAAGATGGAGCGCCGGTCAAAGCAGCATACCGAACGTTCAATATACGAGACATTACTGCCGCAGATGACACCGCCGCGCTGTCCCAAGTACTCACCCGCCGTCTTGTGCACACCGAGTGGATGCTCCCGCGACTCATTGTGGTTGATGGGAGTACCGCTCAGCTCAATGCGGCACGGAAGGTGCTTGATGAGTTCGGCTACAGCATTCCGGTAGTTGCAGTCACAAAAGATGAGCACCATCGCCCGAAATCCATCCGAGGCGACCCTTCGTTGCGCAATACGCACCGCACGGCCATTCTCCTTGCAAACTCGGAAGCACATCGATTCTCACTCTCGCGGCATCGCCGCAAGAGCGGGGTCGTACTGGGTACACACATGTGAGTCCTCTCACATCGCACACGGCGCTCTCCTGGTGGTATACTCTCACTATGTCCAAGACGCGTGTAGCGGTGCTTCGGGGTGGGCCGTCGAGCGAGTATGAGGTTTCGCTCAAAACTGGTGCGGCAGTGCTCTCACACCTACCGCAAGATAAGTATGAGTCACGTGAGGTGTTTATAAGTCGTGATGGGTATTGGCACGTGCGTGGGATGCAGGTGGAACCGGCACATGCGCTACAAAGCGTGGACGTCGCATTCGTCGCACTTCACGGCAAGTACGGAGAAGACGGTACGCTCCAGCGTCTTCTTGAGCGATTTTCAGTACCCTACACCGGTTCTGGTCCTCTCGCCTCGGCAATAAGTATGAACAAGGTCCTCGCGAAGGAGCGCGTCGCGGTGGCGGGTGTGCAAACAGCGCTCCACCATGTGCTCACACGCGAGGTGACGGAGCGGGGCATTATAAGCCTGTTCGGGTCATTTCCCCAGCCCTCGGTCATAAAGCCACTCGACGGCGGCTCGTCGGTGGGCGTGGTCATCGCGCGCGATTACCACACGTTTCTAAATGGCATACTCGACGCGTTTGCACATGGTGATCAGGTGCTCGTAGAGGAGTATATTCCCGGTGTCGAGGCGACCGTGGGGGTGGTGGAGCAGTTTCGAGGTGAAGAGCACTACGCGCTACCCCCTATTGAGATTGTTCCGAAAGATCGCACTTTTTTTGATTACGAGGCAAAGTACGGCGGGGCGAGCGACGAAATTTGCCCCGCGCGCTTTCTTGTGGACACCAACAAGGTGCTCGAGGAGCTCGCGCGCACCGTGCATCGCGCACTCGGGCTCCGCCACTACTCCCGGAGCGACTTTATTGTAAGCCCGCGCGGTATCTACTTTTTAGAGGTGAACACTCTCCCCGGCTTGACCGAAACGTCACTTATCCCCAAGGCGGTGGGTGCGGTGGGTGCGAAGTTTCCTGATTTTCTTGACCATCTTATCACCCTTGCGCTTTCGCGACGGTAAAGTATTCTACTTCCCACGGGCCCGTAGCTTAGTTGGTAGAGCGCCGCATTTGCACTGCGGAGGTCAGGAGTTCGAATCTCCTCGGGTCCACCAATTCAGATTTGCGCGAGTATGCGCCTCGGGGCTACGCCCCTCGGCGCGGGCTTCCGCCAAGAAATTCCAGGGCTTTTTGAAATCCACCGCCAAATTTCCCGCCGCGAGGCGGCGGTTCGAGCCGATGAAAACAAGAAAATCCTTCATCCGAGAGGGATTTTCTTGTTTGGAGAGATTTTCGGCTTGGTTGGCTTCTAAAATCCAATTCCGCATGAGTTCGAGCCAATGATTGCCTTTTCGCTCAAAATCGCTCAATTTCTCCTCTAGCGTTTTCTTTTCCGCCATTAGTTTGTTCTTGCGCTCTTGGTATTCCGCCAATTCCAACGCTTCGGCTAAATATGCGTCCGTTAGCCGCTCCAGTTTTTCTTTAATGGCGGAAATTTGATCGCGGAGATTTTGAGCGAAAAGGTCTGATGAGTGGCGGGATTCTTTGTTCTCGGTTTCCAGTTTTGCTAAAAACTTTTCCCGCCACTCGTCGGGCAAAGAAACTTTTTGACACAGTTCTTTTACTTGGCGCGTTAGTTCCTCCTCCCGCAAAAAGCGATTTTGTGAACACTTGATAGTTTTGCTCTTGTGGGTGCAACGATAATAAACAAACTTTAGTCCGCTTTTCTTGATGTGCCTTTCCGCTGTTATAGAATATCCGCACTCCCCACAAGTAGCAAAACCGAGATAGTGAAAGTTTTTTGGTCCTCGCTTTTTGCGGGGTTTCCCATTAGCGACAAGTGCGTTTTGGATTTGATCAAAAAGTTTCTTTGTAATCATTGGCTTATGCGAACCTTGATGAACCTCGCCTCGATAACGAAAATGACCGTAATAAAAAGGATTCGTGAGTATTCCTTCAATCGTGGCGAGGTGCAAAGGTTTGCCCGTTTTGCCAACCAAGCCAAGAGAAAACATTTTGCGTTGAATTGCGGTGAGTGTGTATTCGCCGGTTGCAAAAGCCCCTAATGCTTCTCTGACTTTCGCAAATGTCTTTTTGTCCGGTTCAATCGTGCGAAGTCGTGGCTCGTTGAAATATCCTAAAGGGGCTTTTGCGGATAATTCACCACGCCTAATCTTTTGGCGAATACCGCGCAAAATGTTTTCTCTTAAATTGTCGGTGTAATATTTTGCTTGACCGAAAGCGACACTCAACATGAATTTTCCTTGCGGTGTCGCTTCAAACCAAAATGTTGGGAATTTTAACGAGGTTATTTTTCCGGTGTCCACGAGATAAATCACACGCCCGCCGTCTATGCTATTTCTCGCCAATCTATCGGGATTCCACGCTAAAATTCCCTGTGCCACGCCTTTTTCAATTTCGCCAAGCATTTCATTAAAAATTTCTCGCCCCGGCTCTTTGGCAGTTTTGCTTTCGTAATACTCCTTAACCACGAAAAGAGAGTTTTGCTTGGCGAAATCACGCAATTCTTGAAGTTGCGCCTCAATGCTCAATGCTTGGCGTTCATCATCCTCACTAGATTTTCGGCAGTAGATAAAATATTTGATCATAGAATTGCGTGTGAGTTAGGCGTGGCATTTACACCGACAATTTGCAATCTCTCTCCATCGGCTCTTGCGCCTTTGGCGCAATCCAAACTTTGTTTGGGAACCGCCGCCTCGCGGCGGGAAATTTGGCGGTGGATTTCAAAAAGCCCTGGAATTTCTTGGCGGAAGCCCGCGCCGAGGGGCGTAGCCCCGAGGCGCATACTCGCGCAAATCTGAATTGGTGGTGTATTTACAAAAAAGTTAGAACTCACTTTGCGGAGAACCCCCAATG
>CAYLHB010000012.1:0-22954 GCA_964383505.1 uncultured Candidatus Saccharibacteria bacterium | reverse complement strand
ACAGCTGAAGCTGACCCAGCCAAAATTGGAACTCCATGCGTAGCCGAGGAGGTCATTTTGCGTTTGAGGTGCAGGACCTGGTGGAACAACTGTTGTAACAACTACCGAACTATTGACCTGCATGCCAGTAATGGTGGTTTCGCAGGTGAGATCAAATGTTGCATTACCAGTTATTCGCACTTGTTCAGTACCATTAGGATTTTTATTTCCAACCCAATCACCAGATGCTATACAATTCAGGGTATTTTTACTATTCCAAACGAGCTCAACATCATCTCCAACTTGAACGCTGTTTTTTGAAACACTTAGTGTCAATTCTGGTTGTACATCTCTGGAAAATTGGGTGAAAAAGTTCCACATCCTTTCATTTAACTCAAGTGAAGGTGATGCAATACAAGGACACCCAGGATCGCAACTTTGTTTTAATTCCGCATAGAGGACCCCTGGCCACGAATGTCCACCTACGTCAGGATTATTCATATCTGCAGCAATTACACATTCCTCAACTGGTACACCTCCTTGATTTGCTGAATAAAGTGTACATGTTGCGGTATCCTTCTTGTAGCTTTGTACACCAATATTATTTGCGTTGTTTCGAGCAATCCAAAAATCACGAGTGGCCGGCATAGAAACATAATTTCTATTAGCTCCAGTACAAAGACCAGCTCCGCCGTAATACGGCATGTCTTCATCGTTTAGTCCTGCAACTTGTATAATTGGAGTCGGAACAATTTTAGTAATATCACAATCTTCATACGCAATTGAACCAACCGCTGTCACTGCGGCTGCGAACCGTGAACTTTTTTCACACAACATACGGTGCGTCATCATTGAACCATTTGATGCACCGGCAATATAAACCCTGTTTGGATCTCCAGAGTATGTAGTAATTACACTGTCCACTACTTTCATTAAAAAACCTACATCATCGATATTTTGTTTATTAGATGTACCACCACAATTACTTCCACCCATAAATCCTCGCACACCACCACAGTCCCCTGCATTCCAACTTTCATCGACTCCATGAGGGTATACTGTAATTACCGGAAGATTTTTTTGGGCAACAAATTTGTCCAGACCACTCAAGGACGCGGCTCGACAAGGTGTGCTCCCCCCTCCATGCAACATAAGTATCACGCTGTACGGACCAGCATTCTTTTGCCAGTTCGACGGTAGCGAAACATAGTACTCGCGATCACGATTATCATGCACTACGTTATGCTTTTTTGCACTCCAATTACCTGGTTCACACAATGTCGGTTTATATGCAACTTGTGCGGGAAGCTGTTCACGTACAACGTACTTTGAAATATGTATATTATTGTTCGTAAACCCAATAAGTACAGCAAGAGTTGCAACCGCAAAAACTGTCAGAAACAAGAGACCGCTGTAACTCAAACCAGTCACCTTTCTAAATAAAGGCGGGTAAGATTTTAACGCCTTAAACCACTTATGCATCATACACTTACAGTACCATGTAGCTACCAGTTGTGGATGACGAATCCCATCCAACCTGTGGATATTTGTTTATTTTAAACATGCCGCATGGTTAGAAATATCTGAGTATGTATCTATATGTTACATACTGTTAGCATATATTCTATGGTACCAGTATTTTGCATACAAAATTATTGCATATTGAAATTCACATTTAATTTCAACACGTCATTCATAATTATTATATAACTGTTACATTGTGTGTTATGAAAAATTAATGGCTATCTTTTGGCAAGCATTGAGCGTTTATATGCGTCGAGGTGTGAAAGTGCAATACCCGTCCCACGTGCCACACAAAGCTGTGCATGCTCTGCGAGCACAGCCCGTACGCCCGTGCGCCGAAGCACAAGGTCGGGAAACTTTCTCAACTGGCTTGAACCCCCTGTCATAATGATACCCCTATCAATGATGTCCGCCGCAAGCTCGGGTGGTGTCTCCTGGAGCACGTGCTTCATTGCCTGAATCATCTCCCCAAGCTCTCGTTGAATCGCTTTCACCACCTCATTAGTTTTCAAGTCGGCAGTGCGCGGAAGACCGGATACGAGGTCCCTCCCCTTCACCGTCATGGTAAGCTCCTCGTCTAGCGGCACAGCCGCGCCAATATTTATTTTGATATCCTCCGCGGTCTTCTCTCCTATGGCGAGGTTATAAATTTTTTTCACGTAGTCTATGATGGCACGATCCAACCGATTGCCTGCGCACTTGACCGACGTGGATGCGACAATGCCCCCGAGGGAAATGACGGCAACATCGATGGTTCCGCCCCCGATGTCAGCAATGATGTGCCCACGGGGCTCTTGAATGGGTATGCCCGCGCCTATGGCCGCGAGCACCGGTTCCTTGACGACGTACGCGTTCTTTGCACCCGCTTTGACTGTCGCCTCAACCACCGCGCGCCGCTCCGTTGAGGTTACCCCTGCGGGCACGGAGACCATGACCTCAGGCCGAAACACACTGAATCGCCCAAGTGCTTTTCTGATGAAGTACGAGAGCATCGCCTCCGTCACACGGTAGTCGGCAATCACACCATCCTTCATGGGATGGTACGCGGTAATTGAATCGGGGGTGCGCCCCACCATCTCCTTCGCTTCGATGCCGACCGCGAGAATCTTCTGGTCTTCGGAAATCGCGACTACCGACGGCTCGTGGAGCACAATGCCTCGCTTAGGTACGTAGACAAGCGTGGTTGTGGTGCCAAGATCAATACCTAGTTTTGGTACAAAGAAATACATGGTACGCAAGATGTTGCCCAAGTATAATGGATAAAAGGCAAGGGAGAAAGCGGTGCGAGCAACTACACTTCCTCCACACGAGAGTTTCATGTATGCTCGTCAGATGGCCGATACACTCAACTTTGAGGTGCAAGGGGGGAAAAAACTGCGCGGCTCCGTGGCGGTAAACACAAGCAAGAACGGTGCGATGGCACTCCTGTGTGCCTCGCTCCTCAATGACGCTCCCACCACCATCAAACGCATGCCGAAAATCGAGGAGGTGCACCGCCTTGTTGAAGTGCTTGAGTCCATTGGAGTTTCGGTGGAGTGGCGAGGAGACAGCGTAACCATCACCCCCCCGAAGACCCTCAATCTTGAGAAGTTGAATGAAGATGCGGCGAGAAAGACCCGCAGTATCCTCATGTTCATTGGGCCCCTTCTCCACCGCGCCCGCGAGTTCTCCATACCCCACTCGGGGGGGTGCAAGCTCGGGAGCAGAACCGTGCGCCCTCACTTCTTTGCACTCGAAAACCTCGGGGTCACTGTTTCAACACGCGCAGACCGTTGGTATGTGACATGCAGGAAGCTTGCGCCTGCGGAGATCATCATGTACGAGAGCTCGGACACCGCGACGGAAACCGCACTCATGGCCGCAGCGAGGGTACCCGGCACCACTGTCATTAAGTATGCGAGTGCGAACTACCAAGTGCAGGAGCTCTGTTTTTTCCTTGAGCTCCTCGGGGTGCACATTGAGGGTATTGGCACGCCTACGATCACTGTGCACGGTCTCCGCAAGCTCTCAAAAAACGTGTCGTATTCGCTCTCGGAGGACCCGATTGACGCAATGTTCTTTATTGCGGCGGCCATTGTGACAAAATCCTCTATTACTATTTCCGGGTGTCCGGTGGATTTCTTGGAACTTGAGCTCTACGTGCTTGAAAAAATGGGCTTTCGCTACGACGTGGTGCGCAGGTACCGCGCAAAAAACGGGCGTACTAGGCTCATGGACATCACTACACACCCCTCAATACTTAAAGCACCTGAGGACAAGGTGCACGCGCGCCCCTACCCGGGCATAAACATTGACAACCTCCCGTTCTTTGCGGTCATTGCAACACAAGCGAAAGGCACCACCTTTATTCACGATTGGGTCTTTGAAAAGCGAGCGCTCCACATGACCGAGCTCGACAAGCTCGGCGCGACAACACTTCTCGCCGACCCGCATCGTATTTACATCACCGGCCCCACCCCACTTAAAGGTGCGGAGCTCATGACCCCGCCCGTGCTGCGCGTGGGTGCGCTCCTCTTGGTCGCAATGCTCGGCGCGAGTGGCAGGTCACTTTTACGCAACGTGTACTCCATCAACCGAGGGTACGAGGATATCGTAGGACGACTCTCCGCCCTGGGAGCAGAGATACGGATAGTGAACGGAGGGTGACAGTGGTCCTTTCGAGCGGTAGAGTGTGGAGGTGTTCACCATCCGTGTCATCCCCATTGCCCGAGGCGTGGGCAAAGAAGAGCTCACCTACTTCGCGCCCCACGAGGTACGCCCGGGGATGGTCATTGAGGTACCACTCCGAAAAAAGCAGGTACCCGCGCTCGTGGTTGTTTGTGAGCCAGTGCATGTGAGCAAGGCGGAGTTACGCACGGGCGCATTCACCTTGCGCCGTATCGGGCGCAAAGAGCCCCGCAAAGTGGTGAGTGCTGCGTTCATACAAGCCGCGCGCGATGTGGCAACGTGGCATGTGATGCCGACCGGCGCGGTGCTTTCCGCATTCATACCCTCGGTGGTACTCTCCGCACCAAAAAAAGCGGTTGCTTCCGCTCCCCCACCGGAGCGACCCGCCGAAAACCTCATCGGAAAGGTGCTCCAGGCACCTCGCGCCCGACGTCTCGACTTTTACCGCACATTAACGCGCGAGGCGTTCGCGCGTGGAGCATCAGCATTCCTCATTGCCCCCACGATTGTGGAGGCAACACGCCTCTTCGAGGACCTCGAGCGGGGTATTGGCGAGTACGCATTCCTCCTCACCTCCGCACTCTCAAAAAGTGAGTACCTCGCGCGGCACGAGCTCGTGCTCGCCCACGAACACCCCGTACTTCTCGTGGGAACCCCCTCCGCGCTCTCGAACCCTCGCCACGACCTCGGCCTCATTATGCTTGAGCGCGAGGCGAGCCCGCTCTACCGACTTCCCGTTCGAGGTGGGCCCGATGCGCGCCTTCTTGCGCGCTACCTCGCAAAACATAGGAAGGCAGAGCTCGTGCGCGCCGACCTCCCCCTCTCGATACACGGCATCCATGCGCGCGATACCGGAAAAGTTGAGGAGATTGTCACGGGACACCACCGCACCACCTTTTCGAGCAAGGCGTACCTGCTCGACCAAACGGGTACGAGCAAAGCTCCTGATCAAGCCCCATGGAAAGCGGTGAGCCGTACACTCATCGATGAACTTACCTCGCACACTACTCGAAATCACCCCTGCTTTCTTTATGTCGCCAGAAGGGGGCTCTCCCCCATTACGGTGTGCCGTGACTGTGGTGCAGCGGTCGAGTGTCATGAGTGTGGGGCATCGGTGGTGCTTCACAAAGGGAAGGAGGAAAACTACTTTCTTTGCCACTCATGTGGGGCAATGCGCCACGCGCGAGAGGTATGTAAGGTGTGCCGTTCGTGGCGCCTTGAGTCGCTCGGTATCGGGGTGGAGCTCGTAGAGCGTGAGCTACGAGAGGCGCTCCCAAAAAATGTGCCTATCCACACACTCTCGTCGGACAGCGCAAAAACGCACATCATGGCACTCCGCATCGCACAGCAGTTCCACGACTTCGGTGGGGTACTGATTGGGACCGAGCTCGCCCTCCCCTACCTCTCTGAGGTACCGTTTAGTGCGGTGGTGTCACTCGACGCGCTCCTGTCGTTTCCGAGCTGGACCACGTATGAGCGAATAGCTTCAATACTCACACGCATGCGGGAGCTAAGCGGTGAGACACTTCTCGTGCAGACACGTCGACCTGAAACCAACATACTGCGGTACGTGCTCGAGGGGAACTTTTCCGCCTACTACAAACAAGAGCTCCTCTTACGAAAAAAGTTTGGGTACCCACCCTTCTCGACACTCATCAAGGTCACCGCCTCCGGCACCGAGCGCCAGGTGGCCGACATGATGGAGCGCGCGAAGGAAACGCTCGCACCGTACGACTTGGTAACCCTCTCCCACTTTTTGCGAAGCGGCGAGGGGGGTGTACTGCTCCACGGCTTCCTTCGCGTTCCGCGAGCGACGTGGCCCGACCACACACTCATACACCACCTCCGCTCGCTCCCACCACACCTGTCGATTGTGGTTGATCCTGAAACCGTGCTGTAGTCGGGTGTTGTGTGCGGTTCGACATACAGTGATAAGTATCGTATAATGCGGAAATGAGACCGGTAGTTCAGCAGGGTGCCCCCGTGCTCCGCGCGATTGCCGAAGAGGTCCCGCAGGAGCTCATAGTGAGTGCGAGCATACAAAAGATACTTTCAGATATGAGAGAGTCGCTTGCGGCGGAGCCGGACGGAGCCGCGCTCGCAGCACCCCAAATTGGGGAGCCGTACCGTATTTTCGTGATACAGGAACGCGTATTCGGTGCGAATGCGGAGGGGAAGTATGCGAGCAAGGACCCGCACCTCGTGTTTATTAACCCGGAGCTCGTGAAGCTTTCGAAGGAGAAAAAGCGCATGGATGAGGGGTGCCTTTCAGTACGGGGCAAGTACGGCACGATAGAGCGCAGTGTGCGCGCCACTGTGCGAGCGCTTGATGAAAATGGCAAGCCTTTCACGCGCGGGGCGAGTGGGCTATTGGCGCAAGTGTTTCAACATGAGTGTGACCACCTCAATGGTGTGCTCTTCATCGACCATACACTCGAGACGTGGGAGGTAGATAGCGAACGTACGTAAGCTTAGTGAGCTGTGATGCGGTTGCTGTACGCGCACAGCGTTGCAACAAGACGACCCATCCGTACCATACGGATGGGTCGAAGTTGCCGTGACCTAGCGCGACACCAGGTGGGATACCCCAGTTCCTCGCTCTTTACCCACAAAGGTAGGAATGCGGCTAACCTTTGCACGCCGACCGCCTTTTGTACCAAGTACCACACACGTCCTAAGGTGGTACAGCAGTATTTCAAATAATGGCACATATACCGTGCCTATGATCGGAAAAGCAACGGTATTAAGGTGTGTCGCCAGGCAACGGTACTTGCAGTAAGCCGCAAACTCCAACAAGTCGATCTGAAGTGACGCCATATGGTCGAGGGCCTCAAAGAAGTAAAAGTCAACTTTGTAACCTCTTGTAAGCCACCCTCTCGCCAAAGTCGAAACTTTTCTAACAGGTGTCTCGTTGTAGTATCGCTGTACCACCGGCACTGTTTGCGGTATGTCTGCTCGTGCTTGTGCCTGTAGTATTAAGTAGACTTTGTGTACGCCGCTTTGTCCGCAACAATATCTCGCAATGTTTTCGGCCAACTTTGGAACTGTGCCGGCGTAGGGGTCGCACACGACTACTACCACGGTTTGCATCAGCTGCTCCTTGTGTGATTTACAACAAAGATCCGATGTCAGCACACAGGTACCCTGTGTTGTGCTCATACCGGTCCTCTGTACAGTCTACCGGGGTAGACGTACCGTACAGCCATCTCTTACACATTGCCTACTGAGGAGTGTGGCGTATACTCTCCGATATGGTTCCTCCAATAAAGTATGCGTTCTTTGGTACACCGCAGCTCGCGGTGTATGCAGTTGAAGAACTCGTGCGCGCGGGACATACCCCCACCCTTGTGGTGACCGCCCCCGATGAGCCGGCTGGTCGCAGGCTCACACTTACCGCGCCTCCTGTTAAAACATGGGCTCTCGGGCATGAGGTGCCCGTACTGCAGGTCGCTTCGCTTAAAAATCGTATGGAAGTTCCAGAGCTTGCGAACAGTGAGTGGGATGTAAGCGTGGTCGCTGCGTATAACATTATTTTGCCACAGTGGGTTCTCGAGCTTCCCCGAAGGGGTGTGCTCAACGTGCACCCCTCGCTCCTGCCAAAGTTCCGAGGTCCTTCCCCCATACGCTCGGCGATTCTTGCCGATGCGAAGTATGATATCGGAGTGAGCATCATACAGCTTGACGAACAGGTGGACCATGGTCCTATCCTTGCGCAGGCGTCCGTGGCACTTGAGGACTGGCCGGTGCGAGGACGAGTGTTGGACGAGCTCTTGTTTCGAGAGGGAGGACGGCTTCTCGCGGAGGCGCTCGTTCCTTGGATGCGAGGAGAGATAGAAGCGGGTGCGCAAGACCACGAGCATGCCACGTATACGCGCAAGTTTACAAAGGAAGACGGACTACTCGATGTGAACGGTGACCCGTATACAAACTACCTAAAATGGTGTGCCTATGATGGCTGGCCCGGAATCTTCTATTTTGATGCGAATCACAAGCGTGTGAAAATCACCGATGCAGAGTACCGAGACGGTGCGTTCCATATTCTTAAAGTAGTGCCGGAAGGTAAGAAAGAAATGCACTACGAGGACTACTGTCGTGGAGGTAGGCGTTCATAGCCCACAAAAATCACTCCCCACGTAAACGCTTTTTTAGCTCCCCTGCACCTCGCACACGCTCACTTCGTCCCGCTCGCTTATCGATACGAAGTTCACGCAATATATCATCCTTCACTTTATCAATCGCCTTTTTGAGTGTCAGCTCCTCTTTCGAGGCGCGATACACTTTCCCGTCCACCTTTAGAGTCGCTTCCGCGTAGCACACATCGCCTTTTTGGTGGTGTGTCGCCTTCCGAAACTCGACATCACACACCGCACCCTCGAGTGCTTTTTCATGTATAAGTTTTGAAAACGCGCCCACCTTCTCAAGCGCATACTCCTTAAGTTTTTCATCGCGGTCCGTATTGGTAAACTTAATGTTCGTTTTCATACTGTCAGTGTAGCACACAGTAGAGTATGTTGGGAGAGGCACTTCCACGGACAGTGCGTAACAATAGCGCACTTTATGAACCCTGATTTTCTTCATTTGTGGCAGAGTTTCGTGTACCTACAAACTAAAAGCTTCTATTGGGAGAAAACTAGGCAAAGGTGCACTGCCTACCATCTCCGTTCAAGCTCACTTATTGACTCCGCGAGGACCTTGAAGCGCGCGAGGAGCCGCTCCACTTCCTCGCGCTCCCCACTTCGCTCGGCGGTTTTTAGCTCACGAAGGAGTCCCGTCCGCTCTTCCGTGAAGAGAAGTATCGCGTAGCGACGCACCTGCTCGCGCAAAAGCTCGTAGAGGTTCACGCCCTCGGGGTGGAGAAACGAGGTCGTGAGCGCGAGCATATCCTTCGAGTTGTCGTGCCGTGCGAGGAGCCCCGAAAGCGACACACCAAACTCAACCGAGAGCGCTGCGACTTCTTTTTCCGTGACACCACCCTCTTCGTGCGAGTCGGCGTAGAACAGAAGCCCCGCGAGCACACGCTCCAGCTCCTCCCGAGGAGTCGGTTTTTTTCGAGGAGTCTCGGGAGCGGGTTCTGCTTCCGTGCGCGCCTGCGCCATACTCTTCACTACCAAGCGCAGTTCCTCCCTCACCGCCTCCTCCGGTAGTGCGAGCCGATCGGCAACAAGACGAACAAAGTGGGCTTTATCCACGGGACTTTTTACCTCTGCGATGAGTGGGAGTACCGTGTCGCGCGCCTTGAGTTCAAACGTGCGCCGCTCTGCGTGGGAGTGCCTCTCTTCGAGCTCATCGAGAAAGAAGGGGATCACGTGCACCGCCTCGCGCACCGTTTTTCGCCAGGCGTTGACATCCTCTTTGATGCAGTCCGCCGGGTCTTTCCCGACGCGCACTCGAGCCACCTTCACGTCCATGCCACGCGGGAGTGCGAGGTGCGCCGCCCGCTCCATTGAGGCGACACCCGCGGCATCCGCATCAAGCGCGAGGAGAAGGTTGGTGGAGAGACGCTCCAAGAGCGCAAGGTGTCTGTCGGTGAGTCCCGTGCCGGAAACCGCCACCGTGTTTGCGTAGCCCGCCTGGTGGCAGAGCACGAGGTCCATCTGGCCCTCTACGAGAATAGCGAAGTTGTTGGTGCGTATCGCATGTTTCGCCTTGTGGTAGCCGTAGAGTACCCTTCCCTTTTCAAAGAGAGAGGTTTCGGGAGAGTTGAGGTACTTCGCGTTCTCTTTGTCGTCTGCGGCGGGGCCGAATATGCGACCCGAAAATGCGATGATGCGCCCCGCGGTATCCATGATGGGAAACATGATGCGTGAGCGAAACCTGTCGTAGTAGGAGCCACGGTCTCCTTGTTTAATGATCCCCACCCGTTCAAGCTCTGCCCGTGTGTATTTTTTACTGGTGAGGTGATCCAGAACGGTCGTCCACCCATCGGGAGCGTAGCCCAGTCGAAACGACCGCATGGTCGCCCTCGTGAGACCTCGCCCTTCGAGGTAGTCGAGCGCATCAGTATTCTCGGAGAGCTTTGTTTCGTAGAACTGCGTTGCCTCCTCCAAAAGCGCATACTCGCGCTCGCGTGCATCGCGCGCACCCTGTGGCTCGGGACGAAGCTCAACACCCGCCCGCTCTGCAAGTATTTTGAGGGCTCCTTTGAAGTCCACTCCCTCCATGGTTTGCACGAAGGTGAAGATATCGCCCCCTTGGTTCGACGAGAAGTCGTAGTACATGCCCTTGTCGGGCGACACATAGAAACTGGGCGTCTTCTCCTTTTTGAAAGGCGAGAGCCCCCTATAGTTGCGCCCCGCTTTGGTGAGCTTGACGTACTGTGAGATAACATCAACGATGTTGAGTCGCTCTTTTACCTGTTCGACCGTGCTTGCCATGCCTACAGCATACCCAAATGGGCGCAGTGTGCCATGGGTGTCACATATGCGGGAATAATTACAGTGTGAGTGTCTTTGCGTCTTTCCAGGTCTTCTCGTCAATGACCGTGAGCGTGTTCTCGCCGAGCACATAGAGGTAGTCGTTGATGTAGAGCGCGCGCTTCACGTCGTAGCCGGCTATCGTGCGCACAAGCGAGAGGGAGCCGTTCTTGTACGAGAACACGTATCCCCCGTTTCCGCCCGGCAGGAAGAACACGGAGTGCTTAGGATCGCGCAGGAATGCGTGATGATTCCCCTCCACCTCGGTCCACCCCTCCTTGAGGAGGTACTTGGCCTTTTCCTTGGGGAGCGCGGGGTTACTCACATCAAACACCGAGAGTTTGACCCCGTCCCCCTCGCGCCCCACCCCAAGGACAAGGTCGTTACCCAATGGTTCGAGGTACGCACTGTACCCGGGTATTTTGAGTTCTCCAACCTTCTTGGGCGCGGTCGGTACCGAAAGGTCAAGCACGTAGAAGGGGTCGATTTGACGGAAGGTCACAAGGTACGCAGTGTCCCCCATGAAGCGTGCGCTGTACACGCGCTCACCGAGGCCAAGGTCACGGATACTGCCCTTTTCCTTCAAGTCTTGCCCCAACACGTACACGTCATTCATACTCGACTCCGTGTTCCAATCGGGCTGTACCGTCACCGCCACGCGCACATCGCCGTTGTACTCATCGAGTGCAAACTGGTTGAGCACCTTCCCGGGGATTTCGCCAGTTGCCGCAAGCGAGAGTGATGTAAGTGAGATGCGCACAATGCTTGAACGATCGAGATCGCGTGCTCGTGCCGTGATGAGTATGCGGTACGAGTTTTCCATTTCGTTCTCTACCTGCAACCTCTCGTCGTTTCCATACCGCCCCAAGTCTGCCTCGATGAGTTGGGCCACTTCACTGTACTTTCCGGAAGCGGAAATGTCGTAGCCAAGCACTCGATTCGCTCTTTCATAGGTCGCAGTGGTGAGGAATGGTTTTGCGGCTTCAAGTGCAAGTTCCGCTTGCACATCCATATGGGTGTAGTACGAGTGGGACGCGAGGTAGAGGTTGTTCTCGAACATCGCCACCACACTTTCCCCGCTCGGGAGGGTGAGCGCAACTTTGTCCAGTACCACGCCGGTTGCAGGGTTCACCGTAAGCACGGTGTAGACAGTATCCACCGGCACCGGACGCTCGGGAATCCAGAGGTCGGTGCACGCGACGCTTATTTTGGTGGTGCCACGCACCATAGGCACCATGGGACACGGCGCGTCCCTGTTGAGGTATGTTTGGGTAACAAGGTAGAGGGTGTCATCTTTCAGCCTCGCCGTCACCACATTAGTGGAGTCCCCCTGCGCGAGCTCCCACACTTTCTTTGGTACCTCCGGGTTAGAGACATCGTACGCCACGATTGAGGGGTACGAGAGGATGATGAGGGTGTTGGTACTTTTTACGAGCAAAAGTTCTCCGCGCTCTTTTATAGATTCGCTCGCAATACCCAACGTACTAACAGGGTACGCGTTGAGCGCAGTTACCCCTTTTTGATCGGGCACCACGCATCCACTCTTGCCATCCGGCTCACAACGAATGGGCATGCTCGAGATTGCAGCATCCGTCATAAGGGGCATGGGCCCGCCATACCAGTAGCCAGCACGCGCGAAGTAAATAGTGGTGCCGTCTGTCTTCACAATGTCTGGCTCGTCGATACCGCGTACCTGCACGTTGGTTTCCGACACCCGTTCGGGCGAAGAGACCGCGGGAGCGGATGGAGCGCTCGATGATTCCGCCGATTGTGCATCATCCATAGTTGCCACCACTCTCCCTGCACTGTAACCCCCATTGAGGGTGGCATCTATATACTTCTTAAGTTCCTCCGCATTCGACGCGCGTTTGTATGAGGTCACTTTCGAGCCGGACAATGGGGGAGGTGTGGAGGTTTGCGTGCCAAGCGCCGCACGGCCTTTGGGGCCAACCGACAACCCATCCCAATCGGAGAGGCCAAGCACCTTTGCGTAGAATGCCTGTACCGCAGACCTCGTTTGTGTGCCGTAGTACCCTGTTGCTCCTGCGGGTATGTCGTACCCGGCGCCTATGAGGCACTCCTGAAGTGCTTGTACCGCAGAGCTATTTTGACCGAACGAGACCGCGGTGAGTGAACTTGCGCTACACGCCGCCCGCGCTATGGTCGGACTATAGTACCACACTCCCACTAAAATAGCAGTGAGCACTAACGCTTGAAAAAGGTGACGAGTATACATACGTCAAAATGTTACTACAATGATGTCAGTGTACGCCGACTGCTGCACGCCGCAAGTCGCTATACACAAAAGCCGGACACGTCCGGCAGGTTACGACTTTCTCGGTGTACCCTTGCGTCGAAAGGAGAGCATTTTGTCGTGAAGCGACCCTTCTTTGAGTGAGTGGTATGTGTGCTCGAGTGTGGCGCCTACAAAGTAGAACACCACCACATTGAGGAGTACAAATAACGGGTATGTGGCAAACGGCACCGAAAGCCCGAGCTCACGTATGATGAGCACCCACGGGAGAATAGGCACCACCACGAGCGGTGCACAGTAAGGTGCAAAGCAAACAAGGGAAAACGCCGGCACGCCTATCGTGAGGAGCGCATAAAGTATCACGAGCACATTGCCAGCCCTAGAGTCAAACATCCTTCCCATGTCTCCATGCTACGACCCCCGCAGGTGCTGTCAACTTGCGGGGGTCTGCATTTTACCGCATTACGTAGTGCGCGGGTTACTTTTTCACTATCACTTTCACTTTCCCGCGTTGTTTTTCGGCAAGTTTCGGGAGTATAATTTTGAGCACACCATCCTTGTACTCGGCGTTCACCTTTTGCTCGTTCACCGGCTCGGGGAGACGAAGCGCCCTCTCAAAACTACCACGACGAATCTCTTTGCTGTAGAACTGCTTGCTTTTCTGCTCTTTCTCCTCCTCGCGTCGCGCTCCCACACGCAGGTAGTTGCCCTCCACTGCAACGTCTATTTTCTCCGCGTCCACACCGGGCAGGTTCATAGTGGCGATGTAATTGTTGCCTTCTTCATAGAGATCCACCGCCATGTCGAAACCCACTCTCCCAAGTGCGGGTGCTGAAACTTCATTGAAAAACCTATCAATATCATCAAACGGTTCCCACTTTATGAGTGACATACTGTGGTGTGTTAGTTATTAACTAGCCCATTATAAATGAAGCACACATGAAGAAAATATGAAATTAGCTCCGTACGTCGAACTGTTTCTTGAGCGCCACTACATAGAGCGACTCGGCCCACCCGAGGGGGTTGTTCTCATTGGGGTCGTTCGTGTGTGAAAAATATAGCTCGGGGAGCTTTCCCTCCGTGTCGAGCGCACCATGCGCCCTTTGAAGCCACATATCCGCCTTCTCATGCTCCCCTCGGTCACGGTATATGATAGAGAGCCATGGAAAACCCATGGTCCACTCCGCCTCTTCGCTCGTTCCGTCCTCGTTCTTGTTGTAGTAGCGGTCGTTTTTGTAGCGCAATACCCCGCGGTCGCGCGTAAGGTGGTACTCAAGATTTGAGAGGATGAGTTCAGCTACCGCATCAGGCACGATGTGATAGGGAAAAATGAGCGAGAGGAGTGCAAGGTCGGTAAACTTGGAGCGCGACTCTCTCGGGAGGAGTCGTGCGAGCGCGTCGTGACCCTTCTCTATGCTCTCCTCGGGTACCGTCGCTATTCCGTTGTCTCGCGCAATGGTGAGTCCCGCCACGCACGCACCCACAGATGACGCATGCACCTCCTCATACTCCTCCCACACCCCGTTGTCCGGGTCGTTCCAGTACTCAACCACGGTGAGGTAGTCGGCGAGACGCTGTACGATGCGCCTGTCGTCGTCGTTCCTTAGCACACTCTGCCCCTTCGCTTCAAGTGACCCGAGTGCAAAGAGGATGCAGCCCACCGCATCGTTCTGTTTGTTGCCCCACTCCTCCCAAAACTCCTCAAATGTTTCGGGGTTGTAGCGAGCGTGGATGTACTGGTAGGTGAAGCGGGGACGTTCTTGAATCGCCCAACTTATTTTTTCCTCGTGTTTGAGGAATATGTCGAGGAGCGCGTGCCACGTCTGGTGTACCACGTCCCACTCCCCCACCGCCTCAAAGGCCATGACGGTGTAGAAGTTGTCGCGGAGCCACGCCTTGTCATAGCCCGTTGACACACCTCTCTGTGCCGCCGCAATAAAGAGGCCGCTCGGTGCACGAAGGCCCCGCAAAATATTCAGGTGACGCTCGATTTCGTTTTGAATGTTCACACGAGTTATGCGACGAGTGGTATATTCTCGCCCCGTTGTTCGTCCCCACCCGTTTCCTCTCCCGCACCATCGTCGAGTGATGGGTCTTCGATTTCCGTACGTAATTCATCTATGAGCTTCGCGAGTGCGGGATTGATACGTCTTGCATCCTCTAGTGTACCAAAAAACCTTTCCAGTGAGGAAAGGGCGTCAGAAAGCAAACGAGCAGCTTGCTCGGCACTCATATCGTTGTCGTTGGCCGCACGCTCCGCAAGATTTGCGACCTCGCCTTTGATTGCTTGAATTTTTGCGAGGGGGATAATTCCCGGCTCCTCTTCGAGTGAAAAGCTGTAGTTTTTTTCCCCAATGGTAACGGTGGGATAGGTTCTCACTGCCTCACGCACGGAACCCGTCACCTCGCGCACCCTTTCAATAATCTCGCCAACACGTTCCGCGCGTGTGGGGATTCGTTCGGCACGCGTTTCGTTCGTCGGGAAACTTTCTAGACTCATTGCGGCGAGTATAGCACGCACACATGTCTAAGGAAGTGTGTTGTCCACTTACGCAATAGGTTTTGCTTCTCAAAAAGTATGTGTTCAATGCTCAGAGCGCATTGACACGCGCACCATTCATTCAAACGAATCTAGCTCTGTGGATGATGCGGCACTAGTCTTCTCAACACTACCTGTGCCAACCCCATCATTCGCATCAAGTTGCGCGGGTGTTTCATAGAGGAATTCCCATGAACCCAATACCTCAACCGCCGTCGCACGCGCGAGGTCTTCAGAGGTCTCGTACCTGCTGGTGATTTCGTACACGTTTCCCCTGTGCATCGCAAAAAGTGTTTCGAAGAGGGTCGCGTCGCGTCCTGAAACACGCACCGCGGTATTGCCGGACAGTTGCGTGAGTTCCGTTGATGTTGCAACTACACTATGCGCGAGCGCCTCTTCAGCCCATGCTGCCAAAGGCTCACCGAGATCGCGATGCACGGTAACTGCAAGCACGGGGTACCCGCTCTCTTCCCCAGCGTCGTCCGACAATTCCTGTCCTTTCACTACGAGGCGTGTATCCGATACCACATCGGTGCTTGTGCCAGCCTCTCGCACTACGACCGTATACCTGTCTGCATCGTACTCAAAAGAGTACGCTCCATCATCGCTCACATACAACGTTCGCTTCACCTCAACAGGAGTGTCCACCTCCTCTTCCACAAACAACACACCATCGGGTGTTTTGCACTGCCGTGGGTAGCTCTCCATGATGGGGAACTTCTCGGCGCATGTGGCGAAGTCAATGACCGCACGTTCCGTTTCGGGCACAACCGAAAAGAGGTAGAGGTACCCACCCACACCCACCGCAAGGAGGAGTGTCCCGAGTATGAGGACAAACCACAGAAATCGACGCATGTGCACTATGCTACTGCTCTTTCTCTTTCTTTTCAAACAGGTACGAATCGAGCGCATACTTCCCTCCTCCCGAGAGCACAAGCGATACACTTGCCGCAAACAACAGCACGATGTACTCATACCCTCCGTCACGCACACTAAAGCCATTCTCAAGGTGCACAGCAAGGAACGCAACCGCGGCGACAATCGCCGTTAGCTTCGCAGCCCAGTGGGTGTAGAGACCCACGATTAAGGCGAGTCCACCCAGCACCTCAACCGCAATAAGTGCTACCGCGAGCAACAGTGCGAGCGGAAATCCAAGACTTGAAAGAAAACTTGCGGTACCTTTGAGACCTTGGTTGAGCTTATCGAGACCATGTACTAAAAATATCGCACCTGTTACTACGCGCAACACGAGCGGCGCATAGTCGCGATATGAATCGACACACAAGCAACGAAACGATGGAATGTTGTTCATGATGTGCAATTATATATAAACGAGTAATGTTCCGGTACCAACCGCGTGCGTACCTCAATGAACACACCACACGTACGCGCAGATACACGCACTCACCAGCTTTGCAGGCCGGGGATGAAGTTAGAGTGAAGTGTGTTCTTTCTCGCGCGCACTTATCGCATCGCGGAGTTTCCCGAGCACCTCCTGCGCGTGTCCTGCCGGCTTCACCGTCTGCCACACGGCACTCACCCTCCCCTCGGGGTCGATGAGGAAGGTCGAGCGGGACGTGCCAAGGTAGGTGCGGCCCATAAACTCGCGCTTGCCCCATGTACCAAACTTACTCATGAGTGCATGGTCGGTATCCGCAATGAGTGTAAAATTGAGTGACTTTTTTGCGATAAAACGTTGGTGCGATTCGCACGAGTCGCGACTCACGCCAACCACCTTCGCACCAAGTGCCGCAAACTCGTCTATACGATCTCGAAACCCTTCCGCCTCAACTGTGCACCCTGGTGTACTGTCTTTCGGGTAGAAGTAGACAACAAGCCATGAGCCGAGGAACTGTCGCAACGTGAGTGGTTCATTTCGTTCATCTCGAAAAGCGAGGTCGAGGGGTACGGTATCTCCTGGGTGGAGCATGTAAGTAGTGTTAAGGGGTAAGTGATGCGACACCGGACGCGGCATTCTCCACGCACACGCGCGTGAGCGCGGGGAGTCCGGATATTTCATCTATACCAATACGATAGTACTCCCGCTCCGTTCGCGCAAGCGACAACAGCGATGACACGGCCACATCGTCGTCAGTCGGTAACACGATGTTCTTGGCGGGGTTGGTGACAAGTATGTTGCTGTCAATCGCGTACTCAAGCCCGTACTCGCTCACAATGTCTCCGGCTATAATCCTGCCTGTGGGAACATCAATGACCGCGTGCTGTTTGCAACCGACCCCACAGCTCCATTCTGAAAGCGCATAGCGGCCCGCGTAGACGGGACCGCGTGCAAACCCCTCCTGAAGCGCATCCTCATCAAGGTCTGAACCCGACCACGACAATACATCAAGCGAGGTGGTTGCACCCACGTAGCGGGGTTCAACCACTGCACTCGTCGTACTCATTCGTGCCGAAAGCGCGTTAAGAATATTGGCACACGAGAGTGGCGCGGTTTCTTTTTGCGGCATCGGAAGGTTTACTCGCGCACTCGCGAGCGGTTGCGTTGCGCCCCAAAACATCACCCGAAAATCGCCCGTGCAGGTGTGCACAAGGCGACCAAACGGATACCAACTCACCGCACCCTCCGTCGAGGTTGCCACACCTTCACGGCACGGCTCAAGGAGTGCTCCGTAGCTTTGCGCCACATCGAGACCGGAGCTCGTTGCGCTTCTATTGTCCATCCACGGCGCCCACATGAGGACCCCCACGATAAGTGTAAGCAGTATTCCCTTGACCATGCGAGCAGTATACCAGATGTGCGCCAAGGCAACGTTTAGTACTATGGGGCGATGCAGTACGTACTCGCTTGCGCACTCGCACTCACCGGTCTCAATGGATTATTGCATGCGCTTGGCGCGGGCTCCGCGGTTCCCCCTCCCCCACCCCACCATGAGCGCATATACGCACGTGCAACAGAAGCACCCGTGGCGACCTCCTCTCCACGTCTGGCCACGAGCACGCTCGTGTTTGTAGGCGACCTTATGTTCGACCGGTACATTCGCGAGCGGGCCGGTGTCATGGGGTATTCCGCCATTCTCCAAGAGGTATGCGCGACCACTCGCGAAGCCGACTTAACCGTTGGAAACCTTGAAGGGCCGGTCACCTCACACAAGCCGGTGTCGAGCTACCGCGAGGGTGGTCCCAACCACTACACCTTCACGTTTGCATCCACGTCGCTCGATGCGCTCGCCGCATGCGGTTTTGATGCGCTCTCGCTCGCAAACAACCACATACTGAACTTCGGCTCGGATGGGGTGCGTGAGACGAGAGAGCATGTGACGACGCGCGGGCTCGACTTCTTTGGGGACCCCGCCTCTCCCTATGAACCCTCCTACAAAGAGACGCCCGCGGGAGGGGTTGCGCTCTTCGGCTACAACGAGTTTGGGAGCAATGACCCGCACATGCTTGCAGAGCGGCTCCGCAAAGAGGCCACGAGTACCTTTGTGGTGGTGATGCCCCATTGGGGAGAGGAGTACGACACGGTGGCAAATGAACGAGAGCGGGCCCTCGCACACCTCTGGGTGGATGCGGGCGCGGACCTGGTGGTGGGAGCGCACCCTCATGTCGTGCAGGACACTGAGGTTTACCATGGCGCACCCATCCACTACTCGCTTGGCAACTTTGTGTTTGACCAGTACTTTTCCGAGGAGGTACGGTGCGGGCACATACTCACCGTTGAATACTCCCAACACGGCGTCGTGACACGCACCGACGAGAGTCTGCTTATGCGCGATGGGCGTACCGCGCGAGGACCGTGTGGTACCTCTATTCAAGAACTCCTAAACGGCGTTTGATGCTCTGTACGAATGAAAACGCTCGCCCGGCCACTTTCGGATACCTGCGCGAGAGCACCTGTTCAACACGCGTCGCCCACGCGCTCGTGCCCGAGAGGAGGAGCACACCCACGAAGATGAAAAGAATCCCCTGCAAAAATGGTAGTACGAGTCCCGCGATACCACAGATGAGGAACACCCATCCCAGTACCGCTACCGCTCGTTGTCGTGCTTTCATACCGTGAGTCTTGCATTTCGTACCCACCATGTCCAGCTACCGTGTCTAGATTCCCTTACAGTTCTGCGCAGGACGGTACCCGGCAGCTTCCGCCTCCTCTTTGGTCTTGAACCACACCTTGTTTTTCTCACTGATACGCTGTGCACCCGCACACCACGGGAGGTGGTACACCTTGCCCGACTTGGATGCGACGTACTCACCCGACTTTAGGAAAACGGCATCCGACACACTCGCACGCATGTCGGGTTGCATTTCGCCTTCGCGCACCACGCGAGGGAGGGTGCTCTCACGAAGCACCACAGGCTCCGCCTCGCGAGGTGAGCGTGACAATCTGCCGAGCCCGAATGCCGAGGTTGCTACGAGCACCACAAGCACCACGAGTGCGACATTGTGCGCCTTGCGCGACCGTAGAACATCTGCTATAATGGGAGGCACATAACCAGTATACTATGGCGCACAGAAAAGCGGGCGGAACAGCTAAAAACCTACGGGATAGCCAGCCGAAGTACCTCGGTACCAAGCTCTATGCCGGCCAAAAGGCGAAGCCCGGCTCAATCGTGATTCGCCAGCGTGGCACCAAAATCCTTGCGGGCAGTAATGTGCGTATTGGGCGCGACCACACGATATACGCCACCGTGGAGGGCACCGTCACGTTCCGCGAGATGCGCAAGAAAAATTTTGACGGCACGTTCACACGCCGAAAAATAGTCGACGTGGCGTAACGCCCTGTGACTATACAATCAAACACGAAGTAGAAGTAGAAGAACGAAAAGCGTGGTACTCCACGTTTTTTAGTATTGTCTTTGCACCTAATGCGATATAACACGCAAGGCACCGCTAACGCTACTCCTGCTCCTCTTCTTTACCTTTCTTCTCCACTTCTATTGAAGAAAGGTCGGCAGAAGCGGTTTCCTCTGTTTCTTCTTGCGCCGCCTGTACAAGCGCAACTACCTCCTCACCGTCAACCACTGCCGTAACACCCGCGGGGAGCGTAATATCACGAACAAGAATCTGGTCATCGAATGTTTTGAGCGAGCTCACATCAACCACTATCTCATGTGGTAAGTCCTTCGGAAGTGCCTCGATTGAGAGCTCGTGCATCACCTTAATGAGGGTTCCTCCCAACTCCTTTTCAGCGGGCGACACGCCGTCAAAGTGGAGCGGCACGTCAACCTCGACCTTTTTCCCCTTCTCAACCGCGTAGAAATCAACGTGGAGGAACGAACCGCGCACAGGGTCGGTCGTTACCTCACTGATGAGCGTTTCGATGTCTTCCCCTGTACCGGTGAGCGTCACCACGGTAGACTCACCCGCTTCACGGTACACCTTACCAAAAAGGGCGGCGTCGACGCTCACCGACATCGCGGTGTGGGTACGGCCATACACGGTAGCGGGCACACGACCCTGCTCGCGCACATCCGCACTTGCGGCACTTCCAGTTTTTTCCCTTTTTTCTACGGCCAAGGTAAGGGTCATAGTCGCACCAGTATACCGATGTTTTCTTATTTGGCAAGTACACGGTAGACTTGGGGTATTATTCTAATCTATTCACATGCAAGAGTACGACTTTGTTGCCATAGGCGACGTTACCACCGACGAGTTTATAGAATTAAAACAAGAGAGTGCAATCGTCACCAAAGACCTCTCGGGGCGCGACGTACTCTCGATGTACTTTGGCGACAAGCTTGAGTTCAAAGGTGCGGTGAATGTACCGGCGGTCGGAAACAGCCCGAACGCATCGGTATCTGCTCACCGTCTGGGCCTCAAGACCGCCCTTGTTGCCGACATTGGTGATGATGAGGGGGGACGCGAAATCCTCTCGTGGTTGCGCGACAAGGAGGGACTCGACGTGAGCCTCATAGACGTGCAGGAGGGTAAAGAAACCAACCACCACTACGTGCTTCGCTACGGTCCTGAGCGCACCATTCTCATCAAGCACGAAACGTACGAGTACCACGTGCCCGAGATGGGAACCCCTAAGTGGTTATACTTCTCGTCCGTGGGTGAGCACTCACTGCCCTACCACCACGACATTGCTCGCTATGTGCGCGAACACCCGGGCACCAAGCTCGCCTTTCAGCCGGGAAGTTTCCAAATACAGCTTGGCCACGAAACCCTGAAAGACGTATACGAGGTTACGGAGCTTTTCTTCTGTAATAAAGAAGAAGCGATGCGTATTCTTATGACAGACGAATCCGATATTTCGACGCTTCTGCACAATATGCGAAACCTTGGACCGAAGATGCCGGTAATTACTGACGGCCCACGGGGCGCGTACGTACTTTCAGATGAAACCGTGTGGCACATGCCTATGTACCCCGACCCAGCTCCTCCTGTGGACCGCACAGGAGCTGGAGACGCATTCTCATCAACCTTCACATCGGGACTCGCTCTTGGGCTTGACGTACCCACCGCTCTTTCATGGGCGCCCATAAATTCAATGTCCGTTGTGCAGTATATTGGTGCACAACGTGGACTTCTCAACAAGGAAAAAATAAGAGAGTACTTAATACAGGCACCCACTAGTTACAAAGCTACTGAGCTCTCACGTTAAAGCTACACAAATCTACACTTACAGAGACAAACAAGCTATGTAAGCGTCACCAAAAGCACATAAGTGTGACTACCCACTATAGAGAAACATTTTCGATACTGTGAACAATGATCTTACTAGCTACAATTTCCTCCAAATTCAATATGTTGTTTGACGAAACTACACCAACATATGCACCTACTTTTAATGCACTTTCGTCAATCGAAACAGTATGCCTAAGACTCGGTGGCTGTAAAACTGATGTATCTTTTCCCTCTTGCTCAAAATTTTTGACCTGCTCATTATAGTACTCTAGTTCTGCAGAGTACTCAGTCGCGTCCTTTAAAGCGCCCTCCATTTCTATGGTCGTCTGATCATTTAAAATAATGCTTCTAATATTAAGGGTAGCATCCAATCCAGGCTGAAGCTGACCAACCTCAAGCAAAAAACCCTTCTCAGTAACACTTACAATTGAACCTACAAGCGCGAAGTATTCAGCGGGATAAGAAACAGTAACTGTACCGCCCGCATCGCCAACTTCTCCAGCAACCGGAGCAATAGCCTCAGAAACCATAAAACCGGTACTGTTTCTTCGTGCAGAATCTCTTTGCGTCAAATTGTATACAATGAGGATTAGTGTAATCACCAAAAGTAGCAACAAGAAGATTATCAGAACAACATGTTTAGTCTTAGCGCTCATAACGTGATGCTTAATGCTATTTAGTTCTGAAAATGCTGGCACACATACCAATTGGCATTGTTTGAACAATTACAGTCAAAATGGTACATTTGGAGGTAATACCCCCTGCTAGCATCGCACGCATAGCTGTTACCTCCGTAGTGGTACAGTTTTCCTGCCGTTCCACTACGGTCAAGGCTTGCTGTTACATTTGCACAATACCAGCCATTGTTATAGCGAAGTGCCTGATTCGCGCCGGTGCAGTTAGGAGGTGTACTCAGCCACGATGAAATCTGCTTGCAATTCCCCCCATTCACATCACAGTACTCGTTTGCCAATACCTTTGCGTAGTTTT
>CAYLHB010000011.1:0-23284 GCA_964383505.1 uncultured Candidatus Saccharibacteria bacterium | reverse complement strand
CTAACGGATAATTCCTATCCAGAACGAGTGTCTAAATTTTGGGGGTCAGGTCAGTCAATCAAATCCAGCTCACTTGCTCCGCCATAGTAATCAAAAAGTTTCTTTTTACTCTGCTCGTATGAATCCTCGCTGAACGAGAACCACACAAACGCCACATCGTTGCCTGCAAAGCGAGGATCGCTCACAATGTCGCGCAAAAATTGCGCTAGCATTATCGTCTTTCCCGAACCTGTCGGCGATTTGAAAACAAGAGGAATATTTTGGTTTGGCAATTTCCACAAGCTCAAAAACTGGTCTTTGAGCTGTGATATTGCTGTTTCTTGAAATGGTTTTAGTGCAAACATAATTTTATAGCCTGTTTAGCTCCTTGTAGACTTCGATAATCGGCTCTGGAATATCCTCGACTCTGATATTCGCTGTTGAATACTCGCCTTTGTATTCGTTTTTGCCCCAACTGAAAATATACAAAGCTGTCGGCAGATTTTTCTTTTCCAGTTTGGCGATAAGCTCGGCGAGTTTTGCCTTATCTTCTTTGAAATAAATCGCCACCACCTTACCTTTGCCCTCAAAAATCTGCCACCAGTCATTTTTCTCGACTTCGTTTAGCGCATCTTCGCGCACCGCAATCATTTCTCCCGCTTCGTAAGTAATGCGAATTTTTGCGTCGTCTGGCACTTTGTGGATTTGCTCGATATCCACAAGATCAGTTTGGTAGTAGAAAAGATTGCTCGGCAATCCAGCGACTTTTTCGCCCTTTTTGTTCTTATATCCTTTGATAACTGCTTTAATGCGCGGATAGCAAACAGATTGGGCGATTCCGCCGTTTCCGCCATTGTTGTTTTCATTGTTAGTGCAAAGAATAAACTTCCGATTACCGCCGTCAATTTTATTCATTTCCAAAACAGCGTGGCCTGTTGTGCCAGAGCCAGCGAAAAAGTCTAAAATTGTCGCGTTAGGTCGATGTCTCGCAACAGTCAAAAGGCAATCATAAACGGTATATAGAGATTTTGGGAAATCAAAATCACAATCTGGTAATATTTCGCGCAATAGTTTTGTGCCAAAAATATTTGCATTGTATTTTTTATCCGTCCAAACAGTTTTATACCTGTACTGACTTTTATACCGATTTATAACAAGCTCATTCTTGTTTTCTTCGTATTTAAGCTCGCCCCAAATATCCTCAACTGTTTGCCGAGCAAACCTCCATTTTCGCTCCACTCTATTTCCATCAATCGGCCAAATATAAATACTACCGTCTTTTTGCTTTTCGTTCGCCGATTTTGGATGAACATTATCGGGTGCAACATCTCCAAATCCAATTATTTTTTTGTCTTTTATTATGATCGGATAGAAACAATTTCTTGCAGTATCTCGTTTTGATTCATCCCCACCCCAGTCTCGCAATGGTGTTGGCCCGACATCATCTCGATCAACACGCGAAATAAGTTTACTTCCCTGCGGGAAGACGAAATAAGCGTATTCGTGAGTATAAGAAAAATTATCTCTCTGTATTCCGCCAGGATTATGAATAATAGTTACACAAACCTTTTCGTATGTCGGAAAAATACTATCTAACATTACTCCCAAGTGTGCCTGCTCGTTATGATCAATCGCACAAATTAGCACCCCGTCATCTTTCAGCAAATTTTTTGCCAGATTGAGACGATGGCGCATAAACGAAAGCTATTTGCTATGGCGATACTCGTCGTCCTTATCTACATAGTCGTTGTTGTATTTCCAATTTCTTGCGCCGGTGTTGTATGGCGGATCAATATAGATGAGGTCAATGTTTTTCTTGTGCGTATAGTTGAGAACCGAGAGTGCTAAGTAATTGTCGCCCTCAATCATTAAATTGTTTGGATATTCGTCGTCAAGATCAAGACGGTTTTTGACGACTTCTTTCAGTACAGGGACTTTGGTTTTAGATTGCTCAACAACATCTTCCTTCTTGTCTTCAAAAACCAGCCCAAGATTGTTTTTCTTGAGTTTCCTGATTTGAGCTTCCAGCTCTGCCACTTTCTTTTGTAAATTATTGTCAGTCATAATTATTTCAAAAGCTCATCGCTTGTTACTCCCAACGCTTGGGCTATTTTCTCAATGGTGGCAAGCGTGGGGTTGCCTTTGCCTGCCTCAATATTGCTCATTTGCGCACGATCAAGCCCTACGGCGCGGCAAATGTCGCCTTGCGTCATATTTTTTTGCTCGCGTATGCGCTTGATGTTTTTGCCAAGTTTGGACGTTGGGGTTTTCATATTCACAGATGTAGTATAGCAATTTGTTGTGTTGTATGACAATATTGTGATATATTACAAGTATGTTGATATTGAAGCGGCGGCAGCAAAACCAAAAATTTCCTTCCTTTCAAATGTTCCGCCTTGCGGCGGGGGTGTGGGGGGAGCCGCAAATAAAAATGATAGGAAATTTTTTGGTTTTGCTCCGCGCGAGCAAGGCGCGCGCGAGCAAGGCGCAAGTGTCAGTTTCGTTCAAAATGCGTTCGAGCGGAGTCGTATAATTCCACAACGTGAAGCTGTTTTGCACTTGAGCTGTGTGCCTTCACAAGAAGTATACTAGCGTACCAACAGTGGGGCGGTGTATAGTTAATGTATGGCAGACCTAGAGGTGTTTGAAAAACTTTTGCGTGAAAACATGGCGATCGCGAAGGACACGAATCGACTTGTGCATAAAATGCGTCGGGATGCTATGTGGGGGAGGTTTTTTCGGATAGTGCTTTGGGTTGTCGTTCTTGGTGCTCCATTTTTGGTTTATAAATATTATCTTCAAGAGTATCTAGCAAAAACACTGCTTCCTTTGCAGGGCTTGGTGCCAATGAATTTTGATATAGAAAAGTTGCGAGAAGCCATTCCGCCAAATGCCCAGCAACCCGGTGCCATTGAGTAAACCGCGCCTAGCTGGTACACTATCCCAATTGCTACGCAAGTAGTATGCCGAGGTAGCTCAGTTGGTAGAGCATTCGCCTGAAGAGCGAGTGGTCGGCGGTTCGAGCCCGCCCCTCGGCACAAAGCGAAGCGTGTGGCGAGGGAGCTGTGTGCCTGCGCACACAGCGTGCGGGTGAGAAAGCCGGAGCCATGTCGCAAGGCGACCGGCGAGGCGGGGTCGAGAGTGCTTAGGATTTGACGAGCGAAGCGAGGAGTAATCCTTAGCAACTCGTGACCGAGCCCGCCCCTCGGCACAAAGCGAAGCGTGTAAACATGCCGTGCCATGTTCAATATAAGCAGATAGGGGCTGGTCAAATGCCAGCCCCCCAGTTTAAGATTCCGTCTTCAACATACGCATCGGGAGCTATCGCGCCTACAATATGTGCCGCTCCGTCTGCGAAGTGGAGGACCTGTCGCAAACACCTCCGTCTCCCGTGCATCGTGGCAACCTCACCGAGCACTGAATCTCTTAGTGCAAAATAGGGGCTGTCTAGGTCTGCAACGGGAGTGTGTTGAAAGATCTCGTCAAACACGGCCACACGACATGTGCTGGGCCACTGTTCGATCCCCAACTGCATGAGTGTGTGTAGCACGTCTGAACCGATGACGATTTGGCGACGCTGAAGTTCTGCCCGTACTTCATAAGGCAGAGGTACAACCGGTACACCCACGGCACTGATGAGGTGCTCCATGTGGTCGTCCAGTCCCCTTGTCGCAACATAGTTGAAGAGCGCAAAGGGAACGTATGCGATTGGCGGCAAGTTGTGGAGGGAGTGTTTTTGTATAACGTTACCGAACATCACCCCCCAACCGTGTCGGTTCAGATCACTTAGAGCCGCATCTTGTGCAAACACTTTTTCAAGTGCTCGCACACTTCTGAGCGCTTGCTCAAGAGACGTCACAGCCAACCTCCGATCTGAATATTTGCCTACATCCGTGATACTCCTTACATGAAAAATGTCAACACACGCCAGAGGCGGGTGTGCATATCTCATAAAAAGTGAGTAACCTAGCTAGTTTTTACCTTCAGCTTTGTCTGTTTTTCCTTATCAACTTTTGGAAGGCGTATCGTGAGGAGGCCATGCTTTTCACTCGCCTGCGCTTCTTCCACCTCCACCTCGGCGGGAAGGAGTACCGTCCGCGAGAAAGAACCCCAGTATAGTTCCTTATGGAAGTAGTTATCTTCAGACACCTCGCGGTGCTCCTCGCGGCTTCCGCGTATTGTCACCATGTCCCGCGTAATGGATACATCTAAATCTTCTGGCCGCACGCCAGCAACAATTGAACGAATCACAATTTCGTCGGGCGTCTGGTATACATCCACGGTAAGCTGGCCCTCCTCTGCTTCCTCTTCAAGCCACTGATTATGCTGCTCCTCTTGGGTCGGCTGTTGAGTCTGCGTCATGCGTCTTGTGCGCGGTTCTTCTTCCACAAATTCATCACGATACTCGTCTGCATCAACAGAACCGGTCAGTCGTTGGAAGAATGATTGCTTTGGTCGTCCCATGAAAAAGAGTTAGTTAAGCGTGCACTTGCTTTGCTCGCTCGAATAAAAGAAACAGGCCTATGATACCCAGCCATACAAAAAAGAACACGATCGCCGTTCCTGTTCCACTTGATGAAAGTATAAAGGCATTGAAGAGTGCGTGCAATGTCGTTGCAAGTACCAACCCTGTGCATAAATAGAACACCTGGGTTGCGTTAGATTTGAAGAATGAGAGTGCCAAGGCACCCCCCACAATCGCGGAGCAGAGCGTGTGAATGAGTGCGGCGCCCATGAAGCGTAAATTACCTGTGAGAAAGCCTTCGGCAATTTTCTCATTCGTAAAAGGATCGAGCAGGAATAGAGCAGACTCAAGCGCGGCAAAACCGAGCGCGACACTTACCATGTATATCATCATATCAATGGGTTCATCCACTGCTCGACGCCACAACACCACCACTAATGCAATGAGGTATTTCATGAGCTCCTCAGCGGCGGCCCATAAAAAGTATGGATCACCGCTTGTAAGCGTTCTTTGGATAAATATTTCAACAGGGAGCACAAACAGTACCGCCATCATTCCTGCTAAAAAGGATAGCAGTATAAGTGGTTTTGGCTCAGGCCTCACGGAATCCTCGCGCAAAAAGAAAAGGAGCCAGATAAGTGCTGGAAGGAGCCCGCCAAAAATGGCAAACAAGAGTGCTTCAGCGGTGGGAGCGTTCACATGTGCACCTACACCACCGGCCACCGAGTCATCATGAGGAGCGCGTGCGGCGGCGTTTCCACATCCTCCCAAATCGCCTCAGTCACAAACGGCATGAACGGGTGGAGGAGGGTAAGAAGTGTCCGCAGGATTTCGTAAAGCGTTCGCGCCCTTGAATCACGCACCGCACGATCTTCGCCTCGGAGCAGTGGTTTGGACTCCTCCAGTATAGCATCTGCAAACCGGTGCCACGCGTAGTGGTAGAGTTTTTCCCCAGCCAGGTAGAGCCGGAACGAGTCCAAGTCGTTCGAGACCTCTTCCGCGAGCGTGCGAACCTCAGCGAGGAGCTCACGATCCTGCGGCGAGGTGACCTCGGTGGGTCGTCCCGCTTCCTCGTAGTTGGTGAGCACAAACCTGGCGATATTCCAGATCTTGTTGGTGAAATGCTTGTAACCCTTCACGCGCTGTTCGGAGAGTTTGATGTCGTTACCCGCCGCCGCACCGATGATGAGCGAGAGTCGTGTTGCGTCAGCACCGTACTTCTCGATCATGTCGAGTGGGTTGATGATGTTACCGAGCGATTTGCTCATCTTGCGCCCTTGCTCATCACGGACAAGGCCGTGGAGGTACGCATACGCAAACGGCTTCTCTCCCAAAAGGGCAGTGGACATGAGCACCATTCTTGCAATCCAGAAAAAGAGAATGTCGTATCCTGTCTCAAGCACTGTGGTGGGGTGGTAAATTTTTAGTTCGGGAGTCTTGTTCGGCCAGCCGAGCGTTGAGAACGTCCAGAGGCCCGAGGAGAACCATGTGTCAAGTGTGTCAGGATCTTGCACCCAGCCCTCGCCCTCGGGTGGGGTAGTTCCCACGTACACGCTCTCCCCGCGGTACCACACAGGGATGCGGTGCCCAAACCATATTTGACGCGAGATGCACCAATCGCGGAGGTTGTCCACCCAGTGGAAGTAGATTTTCTCAAACCGCTCGGGAAGAATGGTGGTGCCACCTGAAACCACCGCGTGCCGCATGAGCTCCTTGAGGGTCACCTCGCTTCCGCTCGGAATACCCTCTATTGCTGAGTGTTCCAATGTAAACGTTTTGTTGACCGCGACAAACCACTGCTGTTTTACCTGCGGCTCGATAATACCTCCACCACGGCTGTTCACCGCGACACTGTGTCGGTACGACTCGTCCACCCGCACGAGGAGCCCCTTTTCCTTCAGTCGCTCAACGATGAGTGGACGTGCCTTCTTGATATGCATTCCTGCGAAATCGCCTGCAATCGGAAGCAGTATCCCACGTTCATCAATAATCTGCTCTTTCTCGAGGCCGTGTCGTTCGGCAAGGTCAAAGTCAATCGCGCTGTGCCACGGGGTGATGGTCATCGCACCGGTGCCCACCTCTCGCTCCGCGACGACATCTTTGATGACCGTTGCGGTGATGGGCCCGTTTATCCACTCGACGGTGAGCGTCTGCCCGTGTGTGTACTCCGTGTAGCGTTCATCGTCGGGGTGTACCACCACGTACTTGTCGCCAAACTTTGTTTCCGGGCGCACCGTACCGATGACAAACGGGCCATACTGGATGTAGTAGAAGGGGTCGTTTTGCTCCACGCGCTCCACCTCGTCATCTGACACCGTGGTTTGAAGTTTTGGGTCCCAGTTGACGATGCGGTGCCCGCGATACACAAGCCCCATCTCGTAGAGGCGCACAAACGCTGTTATAACCGCTCGGTACCTTGGCTCGTCGAGTGTGTACGCAAGACGACTCCAATCGAGCGAGGAACCCATTTTACGCACCTGGTTCAAAATTGTCGCCTTGCTTTCCTCCGCAAACGCCTCCACGCGACGCAAGAGCTCCTCACGCCCAAGGTCATGGCGCGTTTTCTTCTCTTTCTTGTAAATCAGGTCTTCCACCTTGCTCTGCGTTGCGAGCGCTGCGGAGTCCGTGCCGGGAATCCACAACGTGCGGTGCCCCTTCATACGGTGGTACCGCACCAGAATATCTTCCACTGCAAGCATGGCGGCATGGCCCATATGGAGTGTGCCGGTGACATTTGGAGGTGGTAACACTATTGAAAATGGGGGTGCATCGGGCGCGGTGATGCCGTCTTCGACACACGTGTCGGGGTTGAAGTAGCCGGACTGTTCCCACGTGGCATAGATTTTGTCCTCGTGCTCGGCGGGGTCAAATGGCTTTTGGAAGCGTTCGTACATGCGGGGTATCCTACCATGACACGTGCGCGAGCCGAAGCGACTATGCTACCATCTCTCCATGTCAAGAAGAGTCCTACTTCTGAGCGGGTTGGTGTCCGTTGCAACACTCATCAGCGTTTCGTACTCTGCAAGCAGAGTGAAACCGCCACAACAACCTACGCTCGTAGCTGTCGTTCCAGATGTGCAAGCACTGCATGCCACTGTACTAACGTCAACCACCACATCATTTCCTAGTGCCGTCACAGAACCAATAAGTTTGTTGGAAAATCCTTTACAGGTGGCGTCTAAGCGCATCATACCATCACCTTCTCACGTTGCGTCGAACACAGCAGACCTTGCAGAAAGCGAGTCAGAATACAAAATTGCTCGTGCAACGGTGTTTTGGGTGGGAGAGCGGGGAAGCGATGAGAACGGCTTCATTCACAACCGCGCAAGTGCGTGGGATGAAGCGTGGGAGGTACACTTTGGTGGTTTGGACGACCCCGAGAAAAGGTGCGGGTACCAGCCCTGCACATTTTCACCGAAAGAAAATCCGTTCTACGTGGCACTCCCGTATAATGATCTTGATGATGAGGGGAATCGGAAATCAAACTCATTTCGCATTCCTTGGTACGATCCCGAACTTCCACATTCCACATCAATTCTCAAGAATAGATGGGTGGAAGTGCGCACGCCGGAGGCGACGTGCTACGCGCAGTGGGAAGATGTGGGGCCTTTTGAGCAAGATGATTTTGAGTATGTCTTTGGTGATGCAATAAACCCCTTAAATCTAATGGGTGAAAGGGCAGGCGTTGACCTCTCTCCTGCACTCGCCACATGTCTTAAGGTGGATGGACTCGGTACGGTAAAATGGCGACATGTAGCGCACGATAGTGTACCAGAGGGGCCGTGGCGTGCGACCATAACCACGCGCCCATAGTTGCGACTAGCACACCTGAGTTCCTTTATGCCCCCTTATCTAAGCGTACACCGGCTTCATAGCAGGGAGCGTGTTGGCTTCCCGAACCTCTGCAGGATTCCCGTAGGTATCAAAAAAGTATGCCTGCGCGCTTCCCGTGCGTTTGAGCTTGTTCCAACGAGTTGGGGACCCGTCGAGCACCTTAAGCATGACGAGGGACACTAGTACCGCATAGAGGACCGCATACCAGAACCGTTGTACCACAATGAGTAGAAGCGTGTGCTTTTTCAGTGTAGCGTCCCCCCACAACGCAAGCAATCCGTACAGTAGATCGAGTACTGTAAACACAATAAGCACATGCACCGCGGGGTGCGACATACGCATCACAACAGCAAGAAAGGTGGCAAAGTAGAGCACGAATGCCGACATGGGAGTCACTACATTAAAGACAAACGTGTAGGGAAGTGCAATGAAACCAATACGCCACTTATGATCGGAAAAAAAGCACGACCTGTATTTGTACACACACTGAAACGTGCCGTATGTCCAACGAAATCTCTGGAGGTAGAGCGCACGGAGCGAACGTGGCACCTCAGTGTAGGCCACCGCAAGAGGCGCATAGCGCACCTCGTACCCAAGTGAGAGCACTGCGAGGGTCAGGTCTTGATCTTCCACGAGTGTGTCCTTGCTGTACCCACCCGCCGCAAGTGCGACATCTTTGCGCCATGCACCTATTGCCCCGGGTACGATGTTGACCGCTCCGGCACACGAGATGACCGTCTTATCCATCGCTTGTCCAATGAGGTACTCAAGTGCCTGAAACCGCTCCAAAATCGTGCGGAATGTTGCGGGCACTATTTTTCCCGCAACCGCACCTACACGAGGCGATGAGAACGCCCGAAGCACCTCACCGATGCAGTAGGGGTCGAGCACTGTGTCCCCATCAATTGCGACCACCACTTCTCCGTTCGCCATGGAGAGCCCAAGATTGAGCGCGCTTGCCTTTCCTTGATTCTTTGTGCTTATCACCCGTATGCGTCCTTCCTCATACGTGTCAGCTACTGCGCGTGCAACTGAGGCGGTATCATCGGTTGAGCCATCGTCAATCACCACCACCTCGTGCGGGCTATGGTGGTTTGCCATGATAGAGCGTAGGGTCGCTTCAACATTCACTGATTCATTGTAGGCAGGTACAAGCACGGTTACTTGCAAGGAGGGTATGGGTGCAACTCGGACATCTTTCTTCATCCTCAACCATACAACTACACTGACCAAAATCGCGAATCGAATGGCAGTGAAAAGCGTAATGAAAACAAGAATGGCGAACAACACGATTCCCAGGCCCTGTGTTGTCTGGAGCAGTATCTGGTACCACAGTGAATGAATAGAGAAGCCCGCTTTGGGCATAACTTCATCTTGTGATACGCCTATGAGCGTGGAGAGGGGCACAATGCGGTACCCGCGTTCTTTTAAATAAACAATTATCTCATCGAGCGCATCCGCCGTTACAGGCACATCGTGAAAAAGAAATACGTGACGATTACGTGCGTCGGGGTTGGTTTCCTTTTCCTCGATGAGCTTTTCGACGCTCAGCAACACCTCATTGGGTGTTTTGGATTGCCAGTCGAACGAGTCGAGGTCGCTCCCTACAGTGACGTAGTTGTGCTGGTTTACCCAGCTCCAGACTTGGTGTTCAGAGGTGTCAGGAAGCACCGTAAACGGATCCATTTCATCGAGAAAGGGTGGTCGGTAGAGAAGCGCAGAGCGACCCGTCACCGACTCTATTAGCTTGTTAGTGACATTGAGCTCCCACGCCACACGCTGTTCCGTGCCTTGAATAAACTCCTCGTGGGTGAAACTGTGGTTGCCAATGTCGTGTCCATCAGACGCAACACGAGCCAAGAGCGAGGGGTTAGCAAAGGCGAATCGTCCCAGCACAAAAAAGGTTGCATGGACGTTGTGTTCCTTCAAGGTAGCAAGAATCTTCGGGGTTGCATCATGGGTTGGCCCATCGTCAAATGTGAGTGCGACCCAGTGTTCGGGAACGTTTGATGGATGGTAGCGATCCGGTGTACATGCGGTGCACCGTGCGGTAGGGTCGCGGGTGTCGACAAGAAACAGTACAACCGTGCACACTACAAACAAACTCATTAAGAGTGCGGTAGTGCGCACGAATGCCGTGCGCCGTTCACTACGAGCAAAAAAAATCATACCACGCTACGTCGAGTTGGAGATGACTTTACCGATTAGAGTAACGCGCCGTTCCCGAAGCGCGCTCTTGTATGTACTGACACCTTGTTTCCAAAGCGTACTCCGTTGAGGGACGTGTGGCAAGTGAGAAGGAAACGCACATCTCCAGTTATGCAACAGGGCGTGGTACAAATTTTTTTACACGCGCATTGACTGTTCGCTTGGTCTTTGCTATACCTCTGGGCATGCGCCGATACGGCGTTTTGTGTTTCGCTCGGGTCGTGTGAAGGGCGTATCACCCGGCAGCTCGCATGAGCTGGTTTCCCCTTGGGGTGATCGCCCTTCAGACAACCCGAGATCTTCTTCTAGGTATTATAACGTATTATAACGTAGGTACTATAGCGCCGCCCTCTTCTCTGTAGCTTTACATGAAGAAGGAGTCGTCCTATAGCACTCAATCCACAACGCATGTAGTTGACGTGCTCACTAGGAAGTATATAACCTTGTTTCAAGGGGAAACCAGCGCCACATCACGCTGATGTTTTCTTTAGTAACGCATAATTCCAAGAGTGCTTACTTAGCGTTTGCGCCGTCGCACATTGTGTGCGCACGGTTTTTTTGTTGATGGTGCAACGGGCACAGTGCACGCATGAGTATTTGGGAAACACATTCATGCGTGAACTGTGAAGTTCACAAGGGTCGAGCACATGCGTTAACGCATGCACACGTTGGTTTGCTTGTTTTGTAGCCTTAAGGCTCAAAGTGAGCACGGTTACATTACTTTAACTAATTTACAAAACCATGAGTACAAAGATACTTGCTGACAGGGTGGTTGCGCTCGCAACTATTCCTGCGCTCGCACTCGGTCTCTTTGCGACACCGGCGTTCGCATTTTGGGGTCCTCAGGGTGTGACGACGAACATCAGTGTGAACAATGAGAACAATGCAACAGTGACAAACACTGTTACATTGAACGCGGACACCGGTTACAATACTGCAAACGGGGGTAACGGCGCGAAGGGTGGAAAGTCTGGTGACTCCGGCAGTAATGCGGGAGACGGCGGTGACGCCGGCAAAGGTGGTAACGGCGGTGACGCTGAGGCCGAGGGCGGCTACGCTGAGGGTGGTGATGGTGGTTATGGCTTTGATGGTGGTGCGGGTGGTAATACTGGCGACACGGGTAACGGTGGCAACGGCGGTAACGGCGGCGAGGGTGGTGACATCCTTACCGGCGACGCATCGGTTGCTGTTGCGATAAGCAACGAGGTCAACACCAACACGACGGGTGTTGTGGTTGAAGACTGCGGATGCGACCAGTACAACGAGTCGTATGAAACCGCTGACGAGTACTTTACTCGCTACGAGAGGGATCGCGATCACCACGATCGTCGTCACAACGGCGACAGTGATGCGAGCTTCCTTGAGACCGAATCGCACTGGACACAGTACGAGAAGGAGTTTGTGCCTGTTACGACTAAAATCGATGTTGACAATGACAATGATGCGGACGTTGAGAACGTCGTCGATGGCTCTGTCAACACCGGCGAGAACGTCGCTGACGGCGGTGACGCCGGCAAGGGCGCGACCTCAGGCGATTCCGGCAGTGATGCGGGAGACGGTGGCGAGGGCGGCAATGGTGGTAACGGTGGTGATGCAGAGACGTACGAGGATGACCAGCTCCACAGGGGTTGGGGTGACTATGGTTATCACGATGACAGCGATGATGACGGCACGGCTATCGCAGGCGATGGCGGTGACGGTGGCTTTGGTGCTGAAGGTGGCGACACCGGAACATCAGGCAACGGCGGCAACGGTGGAGATGGCGCACGCGGGGGTGTAATCGTAACTGGTTACGCCGACAGCGCTGCGGCAATCGTAAACGTCGTCAACAAGAACATCACGCGCATTCGCCGCTAAGGCATCCGCACATATGTGCTTCTGGGGGGAGGCGACTCCTCCCCTCCAGTCAGATTCTCAGGGTTAGCCAATCCCTAGGGTCTGACAGGAGGGTATGCAAAGGATTATCTACAGCATAGGTGTGGTATGGTTTGCGGTTGCATTGCCCGTCCTCGGTGCGACGCACATTACCAACAGTGTCTCGCTCTCAGCGAACACGGGTGGGAATAGCGCATCTGGCAGTGGCGGTGTGGATGGTGAAGAGAGTCAAGTGGGCACCGTGCGCACAGGCAAGGCGCGCTCTGAGCTTTCCATCACCACCACCGTGGATGGGCAGGTGGTGATGGACGTGAGGGAAAGTACCACGACCGATGATGGTGTGTCGGCATCACTCACGAAGCGCGTTGAGGTGACCTCGGATGGGAGTGGGAAATACGACATAGAGGTGCGTGGCACATTGCCGCAGGTCGCCACAAACACGGCAAGTGGTTCCTCAGTTCTTTCAGGAAGTTCTTTGGAGTATGCGACACCATCATTGCAGATGACAAAGAGCGATGATGAGGTCATAGATATTATTAGCATTAGCAGTACAACAGACGCGTCAGTGCTCGAAGCAGAAGTGGTTTCGGAAACATCTACATTCTTTACGCGGGTCACTCAGGCGGTCACTAACATTTTTGCGTATGTTGTTGCATTATTTTCGTAGTAGTTTGAATCTGCATATACACGTGGCAGTTGCGCTTTGCGGCATCGTACTCGCTTGCAGTGTGGTTGTGCCGATGGTGGTTGCACAAGAAGTAGATAAAAATACCCAAGAAAGTGAAGTAAGTAGCCAAGAACTAACACCATCAGACCCTGAAGGGGATGATGGCTCCGCTCAAGTGTTGCAAACGTCCGATACGTTGCATGAGGTGAACGACGGAGGCGAAGGTTCTGAGGGGGAAGAGGGGTTGGAAGGCACCTACACGTCAGAGGAGCATGGGAAAACGGAGGTGCATACAGGGGATGCGGCGACACACAGTGCGACTGAAACCGAGTTAAATACTAATGAAACCCTGATAGATTCTAGTGGAGACGATTCGAGTGTTGAAATTGTCCACGTAAATCATGCGACCAGCAGCACCCTTGCAGACGTGGGGAGCGAAACGGGCGATAATGTTGCCAGTGGCACTTCGGCCACGATTACCACGGGCGATGCGTACGCGAGCGCAAACGTGGTAAATGTGGTTAACACCAACATAGTCGATTCCGATGGTCTTATGTACTTTCTCGATCTCTTCTTTGGGACATCAGACCTAGACCTGCGAGAGCTATTCACCGTCTATGATGAACCTTCGGTTGGATCTACATGTACCTTCGATACATGTCCGGAAGGAGACGTTACCTTGAACGTAGTCAATACCAACACGGCACACATTACCAACGAAGTAATAGTACGCGCGGACACTGGTGGTAATAGTGCGACAGCGGAAAATGGTGACGCGTCGATTAGCACTGGTGACGCGTATGCATCAGCAAACGTAGTGAATGTGGTAAATACCAATATTGTGGATAGTAACTACCTACTCGTTGCTATCAATAGTTTTGGTGATTTTGTGAATGATATAATATTTCCCAGCGCTGAATTCTTTGAGGAACTATTCGGAACGGGTGCAGGCGTGAGTTCCGGTATGACTGTTGTGACGACGAACGATAATACTGCAACGATAGAAAATGGTGTCACAGTAACCTCAGATACTGGCAATAATGCTGCAACCACAACCACCTCGGGAAGTGCCGACATTGTCACGGGGGACGCCATCAGTGATGTGAATGTTGTGAATCAGGTCAATACAAATGTGTTTGGCGACTCTTTCCTGATTCTTTTTAGGATTCACGGTACTTTTTCCGGAGAGTTATTCGGACTACCGGAAGGTATGGTGTGGAAAGAAACGCCGGGTGGTATCGCAATAATGTATGATCCTCTACTTGCGATGGAGAGCAGTGGTGGGTTGGGTACTAATGAAACCGCACAGGTCACTGTTGAGAACAGCAACAGCGCAAGCGTGTCAAATAACATCTCCGTGTATGCGCTTACCGGTGATAACCAAGCGTTTGCAGACGGTACTGCGAACACGACTACATCAATTACCACGGGCGATGCGTACGCGAGCGCAAACGTGGTAAATCTCGTCAATACCAACATATTTGGGGAAAACTGGATTCTCGCAATCTTCAACATATTCGGTGATTTTTCAGGGAACATCATGTTTGGCATGCCCGATTTGTGGGTGGGGGCTCGTGCACAGGTGCCCCAAAATTTTGGTGCAGGATCGTGCTTCGATTACAAAATCACCGTCAGTAACCTTGGCGATGCTGTTGCAACAGATGTTTTCTTAGATGTAGTCTTTGACGATTCTTTGCAAACCATCTCAGGGTTTGATGAAACATTAGAGGATGGGGCACGTTACCGTTTGGATTCGGTGGGGGCAGGCGAGAGTCAGGATGTTACGATACCGTCATGTCTCACAAATGCGGTGACACAGGGACACACGCTTACGACTGAATTCACTGTTCAAACCGCGGTGCCCGAAAACAACTTGAGCAACAATACGGAGAATATCTCGTTTATCACTGCGACGAATGTACCAGGAGTGGGACAAGGTGGTGGCGGAACGCTTCGACTTGGTCCATCTAAGCTCACACTCACCAAGACCGCGAGCGTAGAGGAAATCACCGCGTCCTCGTCGGTAGACTACAAGGTCACCATCAAAAACACAGGCGATCCCGTCTACCACGCACTTCTCGTAGACACGATTTATGACGAAAAAGGCAAGGTGCTCCATGAACAACGATGGGGTCTTGAGACCATTAAAAGTGATGAGGAAATCGAGGTTACCTACACAGTGGAGTACGCGGCCTCCACCACTCCGGGACTCTACCGCAACGAAGCATTCATTTCAGGTGTAGATAGAAACCCCGATTATGAGCACAACCTTGGTACGCCGACTAAATCACCTGTAGCATCAAGCACCGTACGTGTTGTTGCGGCACGGGTCGAAGATCGAGCAAACACAAGTTCAGATGTGGAGTGTGTGGAGTACCTTACGACTCCTATCAAACGAGGTGCAAATAATCCTGTAAGCGAGGTCTTGAAGCTCCAGTACTTCCTTAACGCATTTGAAAAATTCAAACTGCGTCTCACCGGCTTCTACGATGACCAAACATACGCTGCAGTTCATGCGTTCCAACGAAAGTACGCGAGCGATATTCTCGCGCCATGGGGCGCAACGGAAACCACTGGTTTTGTTTACCACACGACGAAGAAAAAGGTGAACGAGCTCTACTGTGAAGGAAAGCGTGAGTTCCCCCTAAGCGAGGTGCAAGCGAAGGAAATTGATGCCGTGCGTCGTGCCTTGAACAGTATGCAAAGAGAAAACCGTGTGCGTGAGAGCGAGCAGAGTGAGGAAACGCCGGAGTCACTCATCAACCTTAGTGAGATTGGCACCGCCGCACCCGCACCAGAAAATAGTGAACGATTGCTCGCGGTTGCCCCGAGCACACAAGCGACCACAGGCGAGAGCGCCGACCAAGTGGCGGCCGCCGCAGATGCTATTATTAACGAAACCACTGGAGGCATCTTGAGCGAGCTTAAGAAGCGCATTGGTTGGATGTTCTCGTGGATGGGCCGCTAGACCTACTACAAAGACCAAGGAACCACAAAACCCCTCGTGTAGGGGTTTTGTTGGCTCACGTGCTACAATTCGGCCATGCATAGCTTCGATGGACTACTCTTCGATTTCGTTCTCATTTCGTTTGTAGTAGTTGCTACACTGCTTGCGCTCCACGCACTCCGCCAGCCCTCTCCCGTTGCCTATATTGTCGCAGGCATTCTGATCGGCCCGTTTGGATTTGGCTTTTTTCAAGACGTTGAACTCTTGAGTCGCCTCGGGGAAATCGGGGTGATTATTCTCCTCTTTTTCATGGGTGCGGAGTTCACACTCCCGCGTCTGCAAGATTCTTGGAGAACCATGCTACTCGGCACCCTGGGGCAAATTGCACTCACGGTCCTTCTCATTTCTATGCTCGGCTTTTTCCTTGGGTGGGAAGTTGAACGGTCAATACTCCTTGCATTCGTGGCGGTGCCCTCTTCCACTGCGGTTGTCTTTAAACTCCTGCGTGATCAGAAGCTCCATGATACCCGTCTCGGTCGGGAAGTGGCAGGGGTACTGGTGATGCAAGACCTCATGCTGGTGCCCATGCTCCTTGTCATAAGTGCACTTGGCTCGCGTTCTGCAACGCACTACGGTCTTTAAGCGCTCGGGGTACTCTTCTTTTCTGCCCTCATCGCGCTTATTTTCTATAAGCGCAATCTGCGTGCTCCTAAATCGCTTACGAAGTTCCTAAGTAATCATGAACACCAACTTTTCCTCGCATTTCTAGTGTGTTTCGGGTTTGCACTGCTTGCCAATGCTTTCAAACTCTCGTTCGGTTTTGGGGCGTTCTTGGCGGGCGTAGTCATTGCCAACACTAGTGGCATTGAGTGGGTGAGGAGACAACTCCACTCGTTCGAAATATTCCTTGTCGCCCTCTTTTTTATTTCAATTGGCATGCTCATAGACCTTGAAGTGCTACGAGATAACCCGCTCGCCATTATTGCGCTTGTGTTCATTGTGTTTGGTCTCAACACCGTGGTAAACGCCACTATTTTTCACGTAGCGGGTCACCCGTGGCGCACCGCACTTTTTGCGGGTGCACTCCTTGCGCAAATTGGTGAGTTTTCCTTTCTTATTGCCGCTGAAGGTGTTGCGCTTGGGGTGATGAGTCGTACAGGGTACCAGACGGCGGTACTAGTGATAGCCATATCAATTCTCCTCTCGCCTCTGTGGGTACGAATGTTTGCGAAGTATTCACCCACTGAAAACAAGTGAGCCCGCCGATTGCTCGACGGGCATGAGGGTGCTGGGACCACATTTCACACGAAATTCGGTGATAATCTGGTGGAAGAACTTTGAAGATTCATAGAGAAGTTTTTTTGCTTCAGCTCCCAACGTGGTATAGCGTTTGTAAAGCGCTATCACCGAATCTGCGCCCTGTGTGGTATAGAACCACAAGCGCAACAATGCAGGGTTTGTACAGTGCACAGTATGATGCGGAGCTTGATCAATCTCTTTTATTATCGCGTGTGCGCCACAGTACATAAAGAGTGTGCGGTTAAACTGCACCGCGCGCGAATCGTTGGGATGGGGAGGAGATAGTACTTCATCAATTGTATTTTCATCTAACATCTTGATGCATTCAATTTCGCCGCTTGTCAAATCTTTGTCAAGTTTGGCGTAGGCGAAATTTCCCGTACACAACTGGATGACGCAGGCAATAAGGAGTGTTGTAAGCGTGGGTAGTGCGTAGCGTTTCTTGCAAGGTGCGCGCATTGTAGTTTCCTTTCATTCAAGCGCATGGACCTATCTAAATTTATACGCGAATGGTAAACAATAGCAAGGTAGAGCTACCTGCACCAAAATGCTGTGGATAATCGGTGACGGCACACTGTCCGGTAGGGGACAAGCAAGGGACACCCGCAACGGACAAGGGACAGTGCCAAACTGAGGCGCAGTTAAGCCACTTCCTCTCGGTCAAACGACATGCGTTGACCTCATGGACGTTTCCTTATAAGCGTATGTTTTTTCGTTGACGAAGCGCTTGTGCAGGCTGACACTTGTCAGCAGAGCAGGAGAATTCTGGCAAGTGAGTTTTCTTGCTTAATGTGCGTGACTGGATCAGGGGGCTGATTTTCAGCTACGTGGGGCCTGCGGGCCGGGCACTCCCGGCAACTCGCGGACCCCGACAGCTGGAAAGCAAACGGGAAACTTGCTCAACAGTATAAGGTGGTGAGTCTGGAAGGGCATTATTCGCTAACCTCGAAGGGGCCAATCGAGCGTATGGCGTACAACACACAACATTAAAATCGGAAGGCGCGCGTGCGCCTCGTTGGGTGTGTCTTTATAAGATTATCAAAGTAACAATAATTACCATGAATATACAAAGAATTATTTTGTCGCTCGCAATGATTGTATTTGCAGGCGGCGCAATAGCGGGCGCAACAGGCGCATTCTTCTCTGACTCCGAGACGAGCACGGGGAATACCTTCACAGCGGGGGCACTTGACCTTAAAGTTGACAGTGAAGCGCACTACAATGGTTTGGTGTGTGTCGAGGATGAAAATTCCGCAACAAGTGCTGGAACGGGCACATGGCAGGTACCCCAAGGTGGTCAGCCTGTGGGACCTGATCATTACCCACAGCCAAACATGCCGTGCGTAGGAAGTTGGGAAGAAACCGATCTTGGTGCGACGACCCCATTTTTCGCACTCACTGATGTGAAGCCCGGTGATTTTGGTGAGAATACTATCTCACTTCATGTCTATGACAACGACGCATGGGGTAGGTTTGTGATTAGTAACGTACAAGACGTAGATAACGATTGTACCGAACCGGAGGAAGAATCGACGGCTGACACCTGCACACAAGCTACGCCTAAAGATGTGACACCGGGAAGTGGCGAGCTTGCGGAAAACATCATTTTCCAAGCATGGATTGATGATGGTCTTACTCCAGGCTTCCAAAACAATAATGATGTAGGCGAGGGCGACAACATCAAGCAAGAACGTGAGCAACTTGTGATACTCCCGGGGACTTTGGAAGAGGAAGGCGAAACTCACAACATCTGGCAAGCGTTGGCTACATATCGAGTACTCCTTGACCAAAACAATACCTGCGAAGCTACCGATGCAAACGGTAATGGTCAGACCGACGAAGATGGCGATAACACACCAGAGTACGGCGTATGTCAGGGCATCGCGGATGATGGACGCCTTGTTGGTTCCACAACGTACTACTTTGGTCTTGAGTGGAATGTACCAAACACTGTAGGTAACGAAGCTCAGACAGATTCACTCAATGCCACGCTTGGCTTTGAAGTTGAGCAACACAGGAACAACGATACTCCATTTGATTCTGAGGAAGACTAGTTACTCCTAGCTGAACCGAGCCCCACCCTGGTGGGACTCGGACGGCTGTGAGGGAAACCAGCGTATTACCATTCCAAAACTAGACTATGAAAAGAATACTTGAAAGCGGCATGCTGGTGATGGGTTTCGCACTCATGGTGGTGGGCGTGACGGGTGCATACTTCAGCGACACAGAGCGTTCAACCGGCAACACCTTTGCGGCCGGCGTGATAGACCTCACGGTGGACAATGAGAGCTATTACAACCGCAATAAGTGTGCGGATGTGAGCAAAGTACAAGGCGAGGAAGATTGGCAATGGGTGGGTACCGCGGGCTACCCCGTGCCCGGCACGCCATGCACTACAAGCTGGAACCTAGACCAGCTCGCTAACGGCCATCTCTTTTTTGACTTTACCGACCTCAAGCCGGACGATGAGGGAGAGGACACCATTTCACTCCATGTGGACACCAACAACGCATGGGCATGCATGAATGTCGCGCTCACCTCAAACGACGATGTGTCGAGCAACGAGCCGGAACTGGGTGCGGGCGATGCACAGAACGTACCTTCACTCTGGGATGGGGAACTTGCGGGCGCACTTGAGTTTGTTTGGTGGGCGGATGATGGTGACAACGTGCTCGAAGACGACGAAAACCTGCTCCACGAGGGTACACAGTCGCTCGCGGGGCTTACCGACAGCGGTAGCACCACGTGGAGCGTACCGCTTGCGGACAGCGATGAGAACGTGTGGACACCGAATGTGCTTGAACCGCTCGCACCTGAACAAACCTACCACATCGGCAAGGCGTGGTGCTTCGGCGACCTCACCACCACACCGCTTCAGCAAGACAATAGCGGGTCGCTTCGTAGCCCCGCCACCGATTCAGGTGTGGTGTGTGATGGTATATCACTAGGAAACGTGTACCAAACCGACCAGGTGACGCTCGACGTCTCCTTCTTTGCGACACAGGCACGCCACGACAGCGCATACCAGTGCCCGGAGCCGGAGCAACCGCCGGTCGCATGTGAAATCGTGCAGTCGTATGCGGACGAGGTGGTTGCCTTTGACCAAGGACTTCGCAAGGACAGTACTGCAGTGATACCCGCGCGTAGCGACCCGGACAAGGCGCTCTTTGCACCGCAGAGCACGGGCACGCCGTACGACGACACTTCAAACGCTTCTATCCTCAACGGTTTCTACTCACTCGGTTTCCCGCTTGGGGGTAACACCACCGAAATCGTACTTTCCTTCAACGACAACAACGTGGTTGATGCCGTAGGCAACGACCTCAAGCTCTGGGAGGTAACCGGCGGTACGAGCTACCCTGACGAGCGCGTGGACGTGTTCGTGGGCAATACCCCAGTAGGGCCGTGGACACAGGTGGGCAACGACGTGACACGCGATGCGGAAATGGATATTGCGTCCGCAGGTGTCGGCTCTGCGTGGCGCTACGTGCGCATCGTGGATGCGAGCGACCTTGCTCTGTTCGAGGCCACCGCCGATGGCTACGACCTCGACGCGGTACAGGCGCTCAACTGCATTGTGTCGCCAGCGCGCTAGTGTGTGCGATATTGAATCATGACCACCATCTTCAAAACCTTCTACTACCTCTTCACTGTCGCACTTATCGCGATAGGTGGGCTCCTCCTGGTGTCCATACTCCCGATACCGGGCAATGTGGAGATGAAGATAGTGCAGTCTGGTTCAATGGAGCCGTACCTTCCCGTGGGTTCACTTGTTATCATCAAACCCGCACTTGAGTACCGTGCGGGAGACGTGGTGACCTTCGGCCCCGACACGAAGACACAGGTGCCCACGACACACCGCATCGTGGAGGCGCGTAGCGAGGCAGGGGCACAGGTGTTTACCACCAAGGGCGATGCGAACGAAGAAGCCGACCCCGAGCCGGTGGCTCGTCAGGACATCATAGGGAAGGTGATTGCTCATGTGCCCGTAGTGGGGTATCTCCTTGACTTTGCACGCACACCTTTTGGCTTCGCGTTACTTGTGGGTGTGCCTGCGCTCATGGTAATTGTGGACGAAGCGCTCACCATATTTCGTGAGGTGGTAGCCCACATGAGCCGAAGACGGGAAATGCTACTAGACTCAGACGTAGCATCAAATGATGGCGTGCGTGTGGCGGGTGCGTTGGGGAAGGTGCGTCATAAGGTGTCTCGTGTTCGCGTACCGGATGTTGGTGTTGCGCACAGGCACAACGTGGTGCATGGCCACGAAGCGTGCGCGCTGATTCGCCAACCTATCCTCGATGGTGTTGTTCGAGTGGGACGTATAGCACACCCCCACGTAGTTGTTCCATGAAAACGTTAGTTAAAACCATTAAGTGGTGTTTGGACGGCACAAGAGGTGTTCAAATGGTGTCGTCGCAGTCAGACGAGCTTGGAACCAAGAAGCAGGATGTAGTGGGCGATTTCGATATTGTAGACACGTCGCCACAACGCGCTCGAGCATCTGTGTGTTTTGACGGTATTACACGTGCCTATCGTACGCGTAAACTTACGGTACATCGTGTCACAGAAGCTTCTCTGCGGGAAGCCGATGAGAGTAACGCTCGAGATAAGTCGGTCTGTCGATTACCGCCCCCTCCGAAAGGTGAAGCGCGCGTGTACATTTCTCGGAGACGTACATTTCCAGTGGCCTCCCCACACCGTGTGATTCTCGCGGGCGCACGTATGGTCGCCCTTCTGGGAGTCTTGTTTGGCAACTGGCTTGTACTGAATGCTGTGGGAAGCACGGTATCGTACTTTAACGATACCGAGGTGGGCGCAGGTATGTTTGAGGCGAGTTTCATCGATCTCCTCACCATCTCCCTCGATGACCCTGCGCCTGTCACCTGCGAGGGTATGACGGATGCGGTGATTAATGTCTCCTCCGACAAGGATGGCTTCCCCGTGTCCTACCAAGCAACCACGACTGCGGTCACGGGTGATGCGGCATTTTGTAGTGCACTCACGCTCATAGGCAGGTACACACCCGCAAGTGGCGGGCCGACTCAGACCGTCTACACCGGGCCACTCCAGAGCTTTCAAGCGGGTCCGTTAAGTGAAGACGGGGCTCTGCGTTTGCTCGCCGAGCTTCCCGAGACGATTTCGGGCATCGGTGAGACAGCTACCTGCACGCTTACGATAGGTTTCGAAGGCTGGCTCACGGGCTTGCCCGGCATTCTTTCAGGTGGTTTTACCGACACTGAAGAGGTGGCGGTCACGTTTACGTTTGATAGCTCAGGGTGTGACAACTGTGAGTGTAGCGGTGGGGTGTGTGGGAACGTTGATGTGCATGTCGAGAACGACAATGACGCGACCGTGGTAACCGATATGGACATTTCCATGGGAACGGGTGGCAACAGCGCAAACGGCGGAAACGGTGGAGCAGGGGGTGCGGGTGGAAATAATGGAAGCGCGGGAGGCGATGGAGGAGATGGAGGTGCGGGTGGTAACGTAACCTCCGGCAACACGTCAGCAAGTATCTCCATCACCCAGACCGTGAACAGCAATTCAACCACGATTGAGGTGGGAGGTTGCTGTGACGAGTGCGTGTGTGATGAATGTGGCGAAAGTACGTGCGACTTTGACGAAGAGGAGGATGCGCATCACACCGAGGAGGTGAGCGGGGAAACGAGTGTCGAGATTGGGTCTGGCACGCCCCCACTTGACCCCAATGCGCTTCTGGAGAGTATTCAAAATCAAGTCTCCGGCGTGCTCCTCGCACCTATTGATACAAAACCACCCCGAGAACGCAGAGCGCACTAGCACCCACGTGCGCTATATTTTCATCCCTCCAAAATACCAATAAATCAACTAAGTTGAATTAACCTACCGAGCTTTCGTGTTGGGGGGTAGAGAGAGGGTCCATATCATATATGTACATATGTTATACTATTGTTAAACAAGCCGTCAACTTATTGTATGACCGCAGGTACTTTTGCACTCTTCTGGTAGTTGCTCATAGTAGTGTAGC
>CAYLHB010000010.1:22483-24133 GCA_964383505.1 uncultured Candidatus Saccharibacteria bacterium | reverse complement strand
AGGCCCGAGGTTTCCCTCGGGCCTAACGTTGTAAAGAACCTATGCCTTGGTCAGTGGCCCGTGTGGCCGCCACCACAGTTGCCGGAGGGACATCCGCTACCGACATCGACGTTGCTGGCTGCATCGGCGGCTGCACCTGCAAGCGCATTCGCTCCGTATGCAATGGCGAGCGGTCCCCCATTTCCGGAACCATCCTTAAGTACTAGGGCACTTCCAACTTGGGCACCAGCGCCCATAGCTGCACCGACAAACGTGGTAATCCTGTCAGCACCACTGGGTCCACCCACATACCCGCGGTTGGTGACGGTTTGTGCACCGATTGATGCGGTGCCGTCGCCATTGTTTCGTGCGCAGATTTCACTTTCGGTTAAGGCCGACTGGCTTGGAGCGGTAAAGCCTCCGCCGTCGTTGGTTACCTGAATGTGACGGTACACCGTGCCGCCAACTCCGCCACACCGATCATCGACGAGTAGAAGCCCACCCTCTTGCTTGCCGTCCTCGTTGACGTACCCCCCGACCACCGTCGGTTGGGAGATTTGTTGTGTAGTGGCGCCGCACGCCGACAACAGGCAAATGAGTAGAAGTACGTACGTATTTCTCACGGATTCCTCCTAGTAACACGCGAGCGAGGTGGTCGTGGGATTATAGCCGCCCGCTGGGTTGAAGAATAACGTTAGACCGTTGTTCACCGTGTAGCCCCACCCATGGAAGCCCGGTGAGAGCAGATGCGTCGCGCTTGAAGCAACCGTACCTCTGCACACTTTGTGCGAGTAGAGGTTGGGTGGCTCAACAACAAGAGTCTCTGGCGTTGCGGTCGCCCGTTTCTGTGCGTTACCACAAAAAAGGGATGCCCGCGGTTTCAAAATACCGGGTCCTTGCATGACCAAGATTTTTTCAACCCCACCGCGGTTTTGGTAGCAGGTGCGGTCAATAGTGCCGATGGTGCCGTCGGAATGGTAGCTGTAAGTCTGCAATCCTTTGCAATCCTCAACAGTACCAACTCTCGCTGCAGCAATCAGCTTATCAAGTGAGTCGAAGCCCACGTCATGAACATAGTCGATGACGCGGACTTTTCCAGCTCCGATTGCGCAATACTCTTTTCCCCGACACAATTCGAGGATGCGGATATAGTCCGCTTGTGTCCTCGTAAACGAGTCTGGTAGGAAAGCCTGGCGAACTTCTGCGGAGACGTCACTCGCCCAGAGCAAGAGCCCTGCGATGAGTGTCACAATTGTCTTTTGTAGCATGACCCTTCACCTCCATATTGGCAAGAAACCGGGTAGGGTTCCCACTGTGGTTGGTTACGCCGAGCGAGCTTAGCATAGAGAATGGTACTGGTACGAGCCAAAGACTCTTCCAGCACCCTCGCGCCGCAACCTATGAGGTCGTTTCGCTCCACTGTGGCAAGTGTAAGTCTTCTGTGAAGCTCAACAACTTGATCGGACGTGCAGTAGCTGTGCGCAACAAGGGTAGTGCGCACAATTTCACGCTTTTTAGAAACACTCAACGTCTCAACGGGAGCCACATGATCTGCGTGTGCAGACCCAGTCTCAACCTGATCTCCTGCAATACGAGCAAGCACAGCTCGATTGAGTTGACATGTTGGATCACAAACTTCTTCGGGAGCCACATGGCTTGTCGGCCCAGTCT
>CAYLHB010000010.1:0-22383 GCA_964383505.1 uncultured Candidatus Saccharibacteria bacterium | reverse complement strand
TGACATGTTGGATCACAAACTTCTTCGGGAGCCACATGGCTTGTCGGCCCAGTCTCGACCTTCCTTTTTTCTCCGCCACGGGCAGTACCAGCTCGCATCTCGGGAGCCACAGAATCTGCACGAGCAGACCCAGTCTCACCAACAGAGTCAACGCTTGTACCTGCTGCAGGTTTACTCACAACATACAGTGCCTGCTTGGGTACCTGTATGGTGTCGCCCGGCTGCATCAAGGTTTTACAACCCTTGGAGGCTTGAACCTGGCCCCAGGTCACGTCGACTCCATGCTTACGCATGGTCTGAAACGCAAACCAGCAATGCTCACCAGACTCAACTGTGATGCCGGTAAGCACCCCTTTCTCCCACACGGGGATCGCGGCATTCGCCTTGGAGACGCTTAAGAGCGCCATCAGAGCGACCAAAACCGTCCACATGTAGCGCATTTCTTACTCCCTTTCTGTGTGTGTTAGATTTAGATATTGTCAAATGACAATCCATGGCAACCCTACTATAAATTAGTGAATTTGTCAACAACCACAAAGCGTGGCACGGTATGTCTTTCCACCCCCATATGTTCGCGGCAGAGGACCTGTTTTGGTATACTTTCCGGAACCCACAGCGGGCTTTCTACGTCATTATCATTTACCCATAACTGCACCTCTTTCATGTCACAGCAAAACGACCAAACCGCACCAGCGTCTGTTGCACCCACGGATGCGACGGCAGTCGCATCGTCCTCGGTGCCAACCCCTGCATCGCGAGCGAATCGCCTTGACGGCGCCACGTTCTGGCTCCTTCTCGCCATTGCATTCTTGCTCCCCTGGATGTTTGTGCCAAGCGCAAGCTACCCGTTCCTCATGACAAAAACATTCGTCGCGGGAGCGGGGGCACTCCTTGCGCTCATTCTCTTCGCTTCAACACGTCTGCGTGCACAAAAACTTTCTGCTCCCAAAACATTGCTCTTACCACTCGCGTGGCTCGTCCCTCTCGCGTACCTACTCTCGACATTGTTTCAAACCAATCCCACGGTCACCTTCTACGGCGAAACGCTCGCGGTGGACTCGCTCGCATTCATGCTCTCCGGCGCGGTACTCCTCACGGTGACCGCCCTTACCCTCACGACACGGGAGCGCATGCTCTCACTCTACCTGGCGCTCCTTGGAGGGGCGGGGATGGTCGCGCTCTTTGAGCTACTCATTTTCTTTGCGCGCTCGCTCGTCACTGGTACCTCGTTTGTGGTACCCGTACCCTCGGTGGTGGGGAGTCTCAACGACCTCGCACTCTTCTCGGGACTCGTAACTGTGCTCTCACTCACCACACTCGCAACCCTCACCCTCACCAAAGTGAGCCGTGTGGTGGTGTGGGCGGCACTCGTCCTTTCGGTCGCGTTCCTCGCAGTGGTGAATTTGAAGCTCCTCTGGTGGCTTGTGGGTGGGTACGCACTTGCCATGTTTGTCTACAGCATGTACCAACAGTTTATGAAAGCGGAGCAATCTTCCGAAGAGGGGATGAAGCTCTCCGGCGCATCCCTTGTGGTGCTCGCCATAGCACTCCTCATGCTTTTTGGCGGAGAAAGTGTGAGTGGTGCACCCGCACGCTGGGCGAATGTGGGTGAACTCGATGTGCGCCCCAGCTGGAGCGCGACGCTCGCAATCGGTAAATCGACACTCGCAAGCAACCCGTTTTTTGGCTCAGGGCCAGGCACATTTTCTCATGAGTGGTCACAGCGACGACCGTTGGACGTCAACGAGACAGTGTTTTGGAACGCCGATTTCGTGAGTGCCATTGGTTTTGTGCCCACTTCTATCATCTCGACGGGCATTTTAGGTGCACTCGCGTGGCTCGCATTCTTCATCATGCTCTGCGTGGTGGGGTTCCGCCTCTTCGTGCTCGACAAAGATAGGACTGACCCGCTCACGTTCTACATCCGTATCTCCTCATGGGTAGGAGCGGTGTACCTCTGGCTCATTGCAATTATCACCGCTCCCTCGCCGGCACTCATAGGGTACGCATTCCTCATGACCGGTCTGTTTGTTGCAACACTCGGTCTCAACACACGCCCTGTGGAGCTTGTGTTTAAGAGTGTTCCTAAGCTCGGTTTCGTAGCCACACTGGTGCTCACGGTGGCATTTTTGAGTGGTGTTGCCGGTATCGCCGGATACGGAAGCAGGTACCTTGCGGAAACGTCGTTCCAAAAAGCGGTGCTCACCTACTCCTCGACTGGCAACCTCGACGAGACGGAGCGCCTTATTACACGCGCACTCGCCTACAACGAGGTTGATACCTACAGGCGGCTACTCGCGGAGCTTTACCTTCGCCGGATGCAGGAGCTTGTGACGAGTGGCAAGCCTCCCGAAGAAATTCGCGAGCAGTTCCAACAGCTGCTTGGGGCTGCGGTAACGCACGCACAGAGCGCCACCACGCTCGATGGTCGCGACTACCAAAACTGGGTTGCGCTCGGCAATGTCTACCAAAATGTGGTACCGCTCGGTATCGAAGGCGCGTATGACAGCGCCATGGACGCATTCAATAAAGCGCTTGAACGTCGACCGAACGGTCCGGGTATTATTCTCTCAAAAGCCGCACTTGAGCGTTTGGTGGGTAAGCCCGTGGAAGCGAAGGCATTCGCTGAGGAGGCAATCCGGGTGCGGAGCAGGTACACTGACGCGATACTCCTTCTCGCCCAACTCCAAATAGAAGAGGGTAACGTGGACGAAGCGGTGCGCTCGGTCGAAGCGGCGGCGATTCTCGACCCGAACAACCCCGTCACATTCTTCCAGCTCGGACTCCTGCGCTACAGCAAGAATGACTTTGCGGGTGCGGCGGGGGCACTCGAGCGAGCGGTTGCACTCAATGATGTGTATGCGAATGCTCGCTACTTCCTGGGCCTCTCCTACTACCGGATGGGCGGACTCAACGAGCGAGCAATTGAGCAGTTTGAAAAGGTACAGAGCACGAATCCGGAAAGCGAGGACGTGAAGAGTATTCTTGCAAATCTCCGCGCGGGTAAACCTCCCTACGGTGAAGCAACACCCGCGCCTGCGGAAGAAATTAAGGCGCGCGAATTGGCGCCGCTCAATGAGCAAGAGGGGCGAATGGACCAGTAGCGTGCGCAAGACCTTCTCAAAACTACTCTTACGCGAAGTGCGCGGCCTGCACGAGGTCGCGTACTTGTTGGCGTTATTTTCATTTGGCTCCCAGCTCCTCGCGCTCGTGCGTGACCGCCTGCTTGCGGGAAGTTTCGGAGCGGGGAGGGAGCTCGACCTCTACTTCGCCGCATTTCGTATACCCGACCTCCTGTTTGCGGTGGTGGCATCGTTTGTGTCGGTGTACGTGCTGGTGCCGTTCCTTGAGGAGCGCTCTCGCTCCTCACCGGAGGAGGTGAAGAATTTTTTCGCGAGCGTCTTTACGGTGTTTACCGCAAGCATCACTCTCTTTGCGCTCGTACTCCTCGTCTTCAGCGAACCACTGCTCACGCACCTCTACCCTGGCTTTACGGAAGAGGAGCACGCGACGCTCACCCTCCTCACCCGTATTATGCTTCTCCAGCCGATACTCCTCGGTATGTCCAACCTCTGTGCCGCCCTCGTGCAATTGCGCCAGCGTTTCGTCCTCTACGCACTCTCCCCGCTCGCGTACAATGTGGGGATACTCATTGGTATACTCGTACTCGTGCCCCTCTTTGGACTCACGGGGCTCGCCTGCGGTGTGGTGCTCGGCGCTGTGCTCCACCTTGCGACACAACTTCCGTTTGTCCTTTCCGATGCACATGCGCCCCGACTCACCCTTCGGCCTGATTTCGCGGCCGTAAGGAACGTTATTGTGGTGTCGCTCCCACGTACGCTCACACTCTCAAGTCAGCAGTTGGTACTCGTGGTACTCACCGGCATGGCATCGTTTGCGGGTGTAGGGGGTATTGCCGCGTTCAACCTCGCGTACAACCTCCAAGCGGTGCCGCTCACACTCGTGGGGGTTTCCTACAGCGTCGCCGCATTTCCCACCCTCGTACGGTACTACACCAACGGCGAACTCGATTGCTTTTTTGCAACCGTCACCACCGCGCTTCGACACATACTGTTCTGGTCGCTCCCCGCGATGGTGCTCCTTGTGGTGCTTCGTGCGCACCTCGTTCGGGTGCTCTTCGGGAGCGGTGCGTTTAACTGGGACGACACGCGCCTCACTGCCGCCTGTCTCGCACTCTTCTCGCTCTCACTTGCGGCGCAAGCAATCGTGGTTCTGCTCGTACGCGGGAGCTACGCGATGGGGAACACGCGCACACCGCTTACGGTAAACCTAGTGGCGAGCGCGGGAACCGTCGCGCTCGCGTACTTCCTCGTCTCACTTCTTGATAGCGACTCAAAGAGTTCGTTTACAGAGCTCCTACGGGCAAGTGGGGTTGCCTCAACGGGGGTCCTTGCGCTCGCACTCGCATACTCCATTGGTTCATGGGTAAACGCGGTGGGGCTCCTTGCCGCCCTCCCCCACGGGTTTCGAAGCGTGCTCCCCACGTTTGCAGGAACCCTCGCGCGGAGTGTGTTGGCGTCCCTTATGGGGGGTGCGGCGACATTTCTCACACTGCAGGTCTCCCACACACTCTTTGACCTCACCACATTTGTGGGTATCGCCACGCACGGTTTCCTTGCGGGGTGCGCTGGGCTTGTGGTGTGGGGACTCGCGGTCTACGCGCTTGGCGGTGAAGAGCTCATTGAAATCGCCCGCGCGGTAAAGACAAGGTTTTGGAAGATTTACCTCGTCTCCGTGGGGTAACCTACTCGGGAGCACAAAACTCCCACACGCGTATCCTCTCGACACGAGTGATACTCGTCTCGCCACACCACCACATGGGCCAACGTGCCACTTGTACACGCTGTGCTTACTACCCCTGTGCCTCACGTGCACGCGTAATGCGCGAACCGTCCGACGTATCTTCGAGGTGGTAGCCAAGCTTACTCATGCGGTCGCGCAGTTGATCGGCACGGTCGAAATCTTTCTCACGGCGAGCAACCTCGCGCTCATCCACGAGCGCGCGCACCTCGTCCGGCACATGCGGTTCCGACACCACACCAACCTGTACCGCTCCTTTTTCCTCAAACAACTCGCGAATGCCTAAGCCAAGGCACCGGTCGGCGTGCACGAGCGCGGCACGTTTATGCTCGAATACTTCATCTCCTTTAAGCGTGTCCCACAAAAGCGCGAGCGCTTGGGGGGTATTGAGATCGTCGTTGAGTGCACGCCGGAACGAGAGTGCGAATGACTCGTCCACGGGGGCCACGGGCACCTCGCGAAGGTGTTCTACCGCAATGCGTTGGAGACGCGTAAGCGCGGTCTGTGCACCCTCAAGCGCGTCCCATGTGAAGTTCATGGGGCTACGGTAGTGCCCTGTGAGGAGCCAGTAGCGGTAGGCGAGCGGGTGGAACCCTCGTTCCACAAGCTGGCGTAGCGTGATGGTGTTACGGAGCGACTTGCTAAACTTGGTTCCTTCGATGTTCACGAACGCGCAGTGCATCCAGAAGCGCGCGAACGAGCGCCCTGTCGCGGCCTCGCTCTGCGCGATTTCGTTGTTGTGGTGCACCGGTATGTGGTCAATGCCACCGGTATGGATGTCGAGCTCTTTGCCGAGGTACTCCATACTCATTGCAGAGCACTCGATGTGCCAGCCCGGGAAGCCCTTGCCCCACGGGCTCTCCCACCCGAGGGTATCGTCTTTTTTCCAGAGCGCAAAATCGGCAGAATTCCGCTTCTCCGGATTTACCTCGACACGGGCGCCCTCGCGCAGTGCGGAAACGTCAATACCACCGAGTTTTCCGTACCCCTCGAAACGCGCGGTGTCGAAGTATACCCCGTCGCGTGTACGGTACGCATACTCCTTCTCCATGAGCGTCTCGATGAGTGCTATCTGTGCGGAGATGTGCTCGCTCGCTTTGGGGAGCACGTCGGGCCGCCGAATGAGGAGAAAGTCGAGGTCTTTAAGGAAGGCAAGTGTGTACCTCTCGGCGAGCGTATGCATACCCTCCAAGGTAAGCGGCAGACCCTCGCGTCGGAGACCTACGGTCATTTTATCTTCGCCCGCGTCCGCGTCCGACGTGAGATGGCCCACGTCGGTCACGTTCATCACCTGGCGCACCTTGTACTCATTCAGACGAAGTACCCTCCGTAAGGTGTCTGCAAACACGTATGCGCGAAGGTTTCCGATATGTGCGTAGTCATACACTGTGGGCCCACAGTGGTACATGCGCACGAAGTCTCTACGGAGCGGAGTGAATGCTTCTTTCGCACGCGAGAGCGTGTTGTAGAGGAACAGGGGCGGTTGCGTGTCCTCTTGTGCGTTGGTGGTACCGGGAAAGAAAAACAGCATGGTTGTGAGTATACCAGAGAATTGTGAGGCGCAGTACTCTCACGTTCGCAACTAGAGCCACTTTTTATACCGAAAGTACAGGAAGAATGATGCCGCGGCGGCACACATGATGCCGAGAATAATCCAAAAGTCCCATTTATGACCGACGATGGGGAGTACTACGGTATTCATCCCAAACAGGGAGGTAAAGAGCGAGAGGGGAAACGTGACGAACGCCATAATGGTGAATATTTTCATAATCTCGTTTTGTTTCGTAGTAAGGAGCGAATCATTCGTCTCGCGAAGCTCAAGCAAACTCGCTCGATGTCCACGTATCGCCGCTGAAAGCCGTTCGTACTCATACTCAAGGTTCCGCACCATACGCACATACTCGTAGCCGAACATGAGCGCAGTGGGCTTTTCAAGCGACGAGAGGAGCGTGCCGTGCGCATCAAGGGCTTGGGAGAGGTTCAAAATATCTCTGCTTATGTGCGAGAGCTCGAGCACCATCGCGCGCTCGTTGCCAGTAAACACACGTTCCTCGGCAACGTCGAGCTTTTTTCCCAAAAACACAAGCTCATCATCGAGTGCGCCGTAGAGCTCGCGGAGCATGTGGTAGAACACCAAACCTGCATGGACGCCCATAGTCTGCTTATTGAGCATGCTCTCGACCTCAAAGAGCTTGCCGAAGCGATGGAGCGGGTCGTGCTCACTGTACCGCGCGGTAATAATCCAATCGCGTCCCACGACAAAATCAAGCTCAATGGGTGTGCCGGCAACCTTGTGGCGACGTGTGAGCGCCGGCAAATGGAGCACAAGGTAGAGGTACCCTTCGCGCACATCCACATGGGTGCGCAACGAAGGCGTGGTGAGCTCATCGGCGATACTCTGGTCGAGTCCGAACTCATCGGTAAGTTTACGCACCTCTTCGCGCGTAGGCGACGAGGCGTCGACCCAAACGACCTGTCCGTGGTGATGGCGGGTAATCATACCCGCAGTATAGCGCACGCATAGAAACGGAGAGGCACGTACAAGAAAAAGTGGGGATTGCGCACTCTCGACGTTATGCAATGGTACTTCATCGCCCGCATGTATTTTGGTATACTGCGTACATGCGGGGAAGGTTGCTCATTTCCTATACGCTCATAGCGGTACTCGCGCTTGCGCTCGGCTACGGCGCTGGTGCGAGCGGGTATGTCGCATCGGTGTTCGCCACAGCACCCGGAGCCCCAGCGGGGGTGAACCTCGCGCCCGTGTTTGAAGCGTGGCGCATTCTAGAGGAGAAGTTCGTCCCATCAAGCGCGAGCACCACCCGTGCAACCGACCAAGACAAGGTGTGGGGCCTTGTTGAGGGTCTCGCGGGCTCGTACGACGACCCCTACACCGTGTTCTTCCCGCCTGATGAGCAGGAGCTTTTTGAAGACGACCTACGTGGCTCGTTTGGAGGCGTTGGGATAGAGCTAGGTAAGCGTGACAACCTCCTTACGATTATTGCGCCACTCAAGGGCACGCCCGGCTACGAGGCGGGCCTCCAGAGCGGGGAAATCATCATTGAAATTAATGGGGTAAGCACCCAGGGCATGTCGATAGACGATGCAGTGCGCGCCATACGAGGCGAGATAGGCACCGTGGTTACCTTGCGAGTGGCGAGCAAAGAAACGCGGGAGCTCCGCGAAGTTCCCATCACCCGTGCACGTATTGAGGTGCCTACGCTCGAGACAGAGCAACTGGAGGGGGGAGTATTTGTGATTGAGCTCTACAACTTCACCGGCTCTGCGCACACACAGTTCCGCACCGCGATGCGAGAGTTTTTGAAGAGCGGCGCTCGGGCGCTCATCCTCGACCTGCGCGACAACCCGGGCGGTTACCTCGAGAGCTCGGTGGATATCGCAAGCTGGTTTTTGCCGCTCGGAGCGGTGGTGGTGGAGGAGGACTACGGGGGTAAGCGAGATACACTCACACATAGGAGTAAAGGCTACAACGTATTGCCGAAGAACACACGCCTCGCGGTCCTCATAAACGAGGGATCCGCGAGCGCATCCGAAATACTTGCCGGTGCGCTGCAAGATCACGGCAAAGCCACCCTCATAGGCGAGACGAGTTTCGGCAAAGGGTCGGTGCAGGAGGTGGTGCCGGTCACCGACGACACTTCGCTCAAGGTTACCGTTGCACGCTGGTTTACCCCGAACGGCCGCTCGATTTCCGAAGGGGGGCTCACACCCACGCTCGTGGTTCCGCTCACTGTCGTCGACCGCGAAGAGGACCGCGACCCACAACTTGACGCCGCGCTCCGCTTCGTACGTACGGGAGAGCTCGTCTCACCGGTTGCCACGACCACCGAAGCAATCTAGGAAAAGCGTCCAAGTTGCAGGCGTGCAAAGTTTGGGCTAGTATGCGGTCATGAGAGTAGTACTTCTTAGAGACGTACCCAAGGTGGGAAGGAAGCTCGATGATGTCGAGGTTGCCGATGGCTACGCAAACAACTACCTGTTTCCACGCAAGCTCGCGGTGCAGGCAACGCCGGCTAAGTTGACCGAGCTCGCAGGCAAACGTGAGGCAGAGCGAGCCGCACGCGATGCTGAGTACGCAGACCTCAAAGAGAAGCTCACCGCGATAGACGGTGCAGTGATTACGCTCACCGTCAAGGCGGACGAGCAGGGTCACCTGTTCAAGAAAGTGAGAGGAAGTGATATTGCAGAAGTACTCAAAGATGAGCACGGGGTCGCGCTCGAACCCGATGCAATACTTCTTGAAGAACCACTCAATGAGCTCGGTGAGCAGGCCGTCCCCATCGAGGCCGCAGGTATGCGCGTGACAGTGACCGTAACGCTTGTGCGAGAGTAGTCACTTTTTACAACTATAACTAAGACGTAGCGGCGGCACCGTGGTGCCGCCGTTGGTTTATACCTCAAGCTCAAGTTGCGTAGGACTTCCTATCTTTCGTTGACGAGCGGATGCTTGCCGAAAGAACTCCCGCACCGCGCGCATGTCTTCGTCGGCCCGTTTGAGTTGGTGTTACTCGATTTTCTTCGAAATGCGCAACGGTCGAAACTTATAATTCGATGTGCATCGAGCACCGACGCACACACGGCGTGAAAATCGCACTCATCTCCGCGTAGTTGTTCCGCCACTTCCTAAGCGAGTTTGCATCCATTACGGTAGCTTCCTTTTTTTGACCCCCTTGTTCAATAGTCACAGAAACACCTTTTCATGACAGCACATGCGCCACTGTCCGATTTCAAATTGCTTAAACAGAAATAGTATGGTATAATTATAGAAATGAGAAATACCCAAAAAGTCCTTGTTGCGCTCTCGGGCGGGGTGGACAGTTCTGTATCGGCCGCGCTTCTCAAAGAGCGAGGGTACGAAGTCTCGGGTGCCTTCATAAAAACATGGACGGCACCGTGGCTTCCGTGCACGTGGCCCAAGGAGCGGTTGGATGCGATGCGGGTTGCGGCACACTTGCGCATTCCTTTCTATACTGTTGATTTGTCCAAAGAGTACGAGCACGACGTGGTCAACCGCTTTGTCGCCGAGTATGCCGCGGGACGTACCCCGAACCCCGATGTGCTCTGTAACAGTTACATCAAGTTTGGCGGATTTCTCGATTGGGCGCGCGCACGCGGATTTCCCATGATTGCAACCGGGCACTACGCGCAGGTGCGCCACACGCCAAAAGAAGACGGCGATGTGTACGCGCTCTTTGCTGGGAACGACACCGATAAAGATCAATCGTACTTCCTCTGGATGCTCACCCAAGACCAGCTGGCGAGCACGCTCTTTCCAGTGGGGGAGTACGAAAAACCCGGGGTGCGCGCACTCGCGACGCAGTACGGGTTGCCCACCGCAGAGAAAAAAGACTCACAGGGCATTTGCTTTTTGGGGCAGGTGGACATGGCAGACTTTCTCGCACACTACATCGACACCAAGAAAGGTGCGGTGCTCGACCAAACAGGGCGCGTGGTGGGTGAGCATGATGGCGCGCTCCTCTACACCTTGGGAGAGCGACACGGCTTTCGCGTCGTCCACACGAGCGCAGATGAGCCGCCGCGCTACGTGGTCGCAAAAGATATTGAGGCAAACACCATCACTGTTGCGCCTCGCAACGAAACTACACACGCAGTGCAAGGCGTAACACTTGCGGAGACCAACTGGATAGGCGTAGCTCCCGAATTGCTTTCACAACGTACCGGACTCTCTGCACGGTTCCGCTATCGCCAGCCACTTATCCCCGTCACCGTCCCTGCCGCCTCTGGGGACGGCGCACAGGTTGTGTTTAGCAAGCCCCAGCAGTATGTGGCAGAGGGGCAGTCGCTCGTGCTCTACGAGGGCACCCAATGCCTCGGGGGAGGTGTGATTGTGCGTACGCGCACCTCTACCTCTCGGTAATTTCCCCGTTTCCTGCTATAGTGCTCTCTATGGCGGAAAGTGGAAAGAAACGAATACTTTCTGGCGTCAAGCCATCGGGAAGACCGCACATCGGCAACTACTTCGGCGCGATGCGCCAGTTTGTGGAGCTCTCAAAAACACACGAAACCTTCGTGTTTGTCGCCGACTACCACGCGCTCAACACCATCCACAGCGGCGAGGAGCTTCGTGAGCTTACTAAAGGGGTGGTGCTCGACTACATGGCGATAGGGCTCGACCCCGCCCACGTGACGCTCTTCAAGCAAAGTGATATTTCCGAGCACACGGAGCTCTGCTGGATTTTCAATACACTCACGACTATGCCGTACCTCATGCGGGCGCACGCCTTCAAGGATGCGGAGGCAAAGAACAAAGATATCAACGTGGGTACCTTTGATTACCCCATGCTCATGGCCGCGGACATTCTCCTCTACAGCCCCGACCTCGTGCCGGTGGGCGCGGACCAGAAACAGCATGTGGAGTTTGCGCGGGATACCGCAGAGAAGTTCAACCGCATCTACGGAGAGACCTTCAAGCTACCCGACGTCTACACACGCGAGGAGGTGGCGACTGTGCCGGGGCTCGACGGGCAAAAAATGAGTAAGAGCTACGGGAACACTATTCCGCTCTTTGCCGAAGACGCGGAGCTTCGCTCGCTTGCGATGTCGGTTGTAACCGACAGCAGAGGGGTGGGGGAGCCGAAGGACCCCGCGACCTGCAACGTCTTTGCGCTCCATCGGCTCGTGAGTGGCGCACAGCTTCCCGACATTGAGCGACGCTACCGAGACGGCACCATGGGGTACAAAGAAAGCAAAGAGCTCCTCGCCGAGCACTTGATTGCGTTTGTGACACCGCTCCGTGAGAAGAGAAAGACACTCGCCGGTTCCCCCGAGCAGGTGAACGATATTCTTAGGGGGGGGGCGGAGCGTGCGCGCACCGTTGCGTCAGCCAAGATGCGCGAGGTGCGTGAGAAAGTGGGGGCAACCCTCTAAAGGATATGACTGGAGATACCCGTTCGCTTGCTCGCTACCCGCTCGTCGGCATCGCAACTATGATTGTGAGGGATGGGAAGGTGCTCATGGGTAAGCGCCTCGCGTCGCACGGGACCGGTGAGTACTCATTCCCCGGAGGTCACCTCGAGTACATGGAAGCGTTCTCTGCGTGCGCACTTCGTGAAATCGAAGAGGAGTGTGGGGTCGTGGTTAAGAACCTGCGCTTTCTGATGCTCTCAAACACAGGAGCGTACGCGCCGAAGCACTACGTGCACATAGGGTTTGTCGCCGACTGGGCGAGCGGGGAACCGGAGGTGCGCGAGCCGGACAAATGCGAGTCGTGGGGGTGGTACGCGCTCGATGCGCTCCCACAGCCCCTTTTTGCGACCATTCCCGCCATGCTTGAAGCGTACTCGAAAGGTGTGTACTATTTCGACCTACCCGAAAAAACCGCGCATACCCAATAAGCGCACTACATTTTACATATGAAACAAAGAATCCTCATCGGTGACTTACACGCCCACGTGGGAGAGACGGTGACCGTCGCCGGCTTTGTGGACGTGAGACGCGACCACGGCAAGCTCATTTTCCTCGACCTGCGGGACAGGAGTGGGTTCGTGCAGGCGGTCGCACTCCCGAGCTTTCCCGATGCGGTTGAGGTGACAAAGACGTTACGTGCGGAGTATGTGGTGAAGGTTGAGGCGAAGGTAAATGCGCGACCGGAACGGATGGTGAACAAGGAGCAGAAGAACGGTGACATTGAGCTTGAGCTTCTGCGCGTCGAGGTGCTCGCGCGTGCGACCGAGCTCCCCTTTGCGCTCGATGCGGAGCTCAACATCGACACACTCTTCGACTACCGCCCCATCACACTGAGGCGAAAGCGCGAGCGCGCGATATTTACGGTGCAGGCGCTCCTCTCTCGCGGGTTCCGCGACTTCCTCGATGGCGAGGGTTTCACGGAGTTTCAGGCCCCAAAGATTGTCGGCGACGATGCGGAGGGTGGGGCTGATGTGTTTCGTTTCGAATACTTTGACACCACCGCATCGCTCGCCACCTCGCCACAGCTCTACAAGCAGATACTCGTGGGTGCGTTTGAGCGGGTGTACTCAGTTGGCTCCATGTTTAGAGCGGAGCGTCATGCCACCTCGCGCCACCTCAACGAGATTGCAATGCTCGACCTTGAGATGGGCTTTATTGAGGACCACCGCGACGTGATGGACCTCATGGAGCGGATGATGCGCGCGCTACGTACACGGCTTGAGAATGATGCGATGGGCTCCTTTAACCACTTGGGAGCTTCACTCCCAAGTCTTCCGGAGGGCGCGTTCCCCACAATGAAGCTTCGTGAGGCACAGGCACTCATCAAGCGCGAGACCGGTGTTGACAAGACCGATGCACCCGATCTCGACCCCGAGGACGAGCGGTGGCTCTGTGAGTATTCAGCGCACACATTCGGCTCGGACTTTGTGTTCGTCACCCACTATCCTACGAAAAAGCGTCCATTCTACACTATGGACGACCCCGATGATCCCGGCTTCACGAAGAGCTTCGATTTGCTCTTTCGAGGTGTTGAGATACTTTCGGGGAGCCAGCGTGTGCACAACTACGATACGCTCGTTGAGAAGATACGTGCAAAAGGACTCGACCCTGAAAAATTTGCGTTCTACCTCATGGCGTTTAAGCACGGGCTCCCCCCGCATGGCGGTATTGGTATGGGTCTCGAACGATTGACACAGAAAATGCTCGGGCTCGACAACGTGAAAGAGGCATCGCTCTTCCCACGCGATATGCACCGTATCGACGTGCGACTCTCGGGGGACGAGTAGCTGGCTGCGTGCGTCGCCCCGCCCGCGTGGAGTACAATAGCTTCCATGGAGGAATTTTCCGTGCGCACCGAGGTGTTTGAGGGGCCGCTCGAGGTGCTCCTCGGGCTCATAGAGAAGCGTAAGCTCCTCATTAACCAGGTGTCGCTCGCTACCGTTGCCGACGACTTCATCTCATACCTTAAGGCGCACCCCGAGTTTCCGCTCGCGGAGACCGCACACTTTGTGCTCATCGCGAGTACACTCCTCCTCATCAAGAGCAAGTCGCTCCTTCCCACACTCGCCCTTTCGGCGGAAGAGACGCACAGCATTAACGACCTTGAGCTTCGGCTCACGCTCCTCGACGCGTACCGCAAGGCCTCGCGCCACCCCATCGCCATTTTTGGGGCCACACCGCTTTTTTCGCGAGAAGCATCGGGTGCACGCGTACCGATTTTTTCTCCGCCCGCGACCGACATTCCCGCGCTCCATGCTGCCATGCGCGCGCTCCTCCTTGGGTTGCCAAAGCTCGCGGAGCCGCTCGCGCACGCGACCGTGCGCAAGGTGGTGTCGCTCGAGGAGATGGTTGAGCGAATGCGGGCGAGGGTGGAGCGGGCTATGCGCACAAACTTCCGCGACCTCGCGAACGTAGGCAAAGCGGAGAAAGTCGAGGTGGTGGTGTCATTCCTCGCGCTTCTGGAGCTCGTGAAGCAGGGTGTGGTGAAAGCGGAGCAGGAGAGCCATGCGACCGATATTGTGGTCGAGACGCACGTGGTGGGTCTCCCGCGGTATGGGTAGGTTGGATGCACAATGAATGGTTGGTATACTTAGCGAAATATGGATCGTCCCCAACTTCTCGAAGCGTTGCTGTTCTACCGCGCGGAGCCGGTGCGGCTTCGGGAACTCATGGCACTCCTTGGGACAAATGAGGAAGAAACACGGCACGCACTCGCGACATTGAAAGAATCTTTGGGTGGACGGGGTGTGCGACTGTTGGAGACGAATGATACCTTCGAGCTCGTGACCGCACCGGAAGCGAGTGCACTCATCGAGTCACTGCGTCGCGAGGAGCTCACGCGCGATTTGGGAAAAGCGGGGGCGGAAACCCTCGCTATCATCCTCTACCGAGGCCCCGTGTCACGAGCGGAAATCGACTTCATCCGCGGGGTGAACTCGACGTTTATCCTCCGCAACCTCCTCATCCGAGGGCTCGTGGAGCGACGTGCGCACGAAAAAGGAGGGCGCGGTACCTACTACGGTCCCACCGCAGAGTTGCTCAAGTACCTCGGCATCACGTCAATCGAGGCGCTCCCCGACTATGTACAGGTGCGCGAGGAAGTTGCGAACTATGAGGCGAAAGCGCGCGATGCGGACATTGTTTCCACCCCATGAAAGAGCCACGTACAGATGAGACGCACAGTTTGGTGGTCGATCTCTCAGCGACCCCCGAAGCTCCTCAATGTGAGCTGCCCGTCAATGCTCCATCGGAGCACGTGCGTGGGAAGTTCATGGCGCTAGCCGGTGCACTCCTCGTCACAGGAGGAACCGCGTGGTATGGCACGCACGAGCTCTTTCAAGCACCGAGCGTATCGGTGGAGCAAGTTGCGGCCGTGGCGTACGTCGAGCCGCCACAGGCACCCACGGGACCTGACCCGTTTACAGATATCTCGCTTGAGGCGCACGCCGCACTCGTCTATGACCTTACGGAGGGAAGGGCACTTTTCGGTAGGTCGGAGAACGAAGCGCTCCCGCTCGCATCACTCACCAAGCTCATGACCGCACTCGTGGCAAAGGATGTCGCAACAGTCTCAAGCGTTGCAATTCCTGCAGAGTCTATACTGCGCGAGGGCGACTCGGGCCTCACTGCAGGCGAGGTGTGGAGTGTGGATGATCTTATTTCTTTCATGCTCGTGACGAGCAGTAACGACGCCGCCGACGGACTCGCAGTTTCGCTTATGGGACGAGATGCGTTTGTGCGTCGTATGAATGAGACGGCACGCACGCTTGGTATAGGTGCCGAGTTTCGAGACCCCACCGGCCTTGATGTGAGCGAAGAGGTCTCCGGTGGAAAGGGCTCCGCCAAGGATATCGCTCTGCTTCTAAAGCATGTGGTGGCTCGCGATGCCTCGCTACTCAACGGCACCACAAAACCCTCAACCACCTTTACCACCAACACCGCGACCCATGTTGCGGAAAATACGAATACTATAACCGGTACCGTGCCGGGGCTTGCGGGAAGCAAAACGGGCTACACGCTCCTTGCGGGTGGGAACCTTGCGGTAGTGTTTGACCCGGGGCCTGGTACCCCACTTGCGGTCGTGGTGCTCGGGAGCTCCCGCGAGGGCAGGTTTGCCGACGTGCAGAAGCTCGTTGATGCCTCACTCGCGTACATTGCGGACGGCTGGTACGAAGCCCGCCTACGCGAGGAGCGAGCTGGGGAGCCGTAGATGCCTCATTTTCTGAGAGGTCTCTTTGCGGTATACTTTGGCCGATGGCGATTGATATTATTAAGGCGATTACGCCCGCCGCGCTTGCGTTTTTGATAGGTATTCTCTCGACCCCGCTTTTAACCCACTACCTCTACAAGTACAAGCTCTGGAAGAAAAAAGCGGGCAAGGTCGGCTATGCGGGAGGTGGCACGCCACTGTTTGACGAGCTCCACAAGGAGAAGGAGGTGGGAACGCCGCGCATGGGCGGGGTGGTGATATGGGGAAGTGCCCTCCTCACGACGGGCGCGGTGTGGATGGTGGCTCGCCTCTTTGATGTACCACTCCTCGACAAGCTTGAGTACGTGAGCAGAAGCCAGACGTGGGTGCCGTTCGTAACGCTCCTCATCGGCGCTCTGGTGGGCCTCATGGACGACATTCTTGAGGTGACAGGCAGGGGCACGCACTTCGCGGGCGGGTTGCCCTTGCGCCAACGCCTCGTGGTTGTCGCAACCGTGGCACTCGTCATTGCGTGGTGGTTCTACGAAAAACTGGATGTGACACATATCGGCCTTCCTGGTGGGGGGGAGATGTACGTGGGTGCGTGCATTGTGCCGCTCTATGTGCTCGTCGCGCTCGCGATTTATGCGGGCGGGGTCATCGACGGTATCGACGGACTCGCGGGAGGTGTGTTCGCGGCCATTTTCTCCGCCTATGCGGGCATTGCGTTCTACCAAACCCAGTACGACCTCGCGGCGTTCTGCGGTGTCTTAGTGGGGGGACTGCTCGCGTTCCTGTGGTTCAACATTCCACCCGCCCGCTTCTACATGAGTGAGACGGGTGTTATGGGCCTTACCATGACGCTCACGGTGGTTGCGTTCATGACCGATTCGCTCGGGGGCGGGGCGGGGGTCTCCGTCCTTCCCATTATTGCGTTTCCTCTCGTGGCAACGGTCGCATCCGACGTCCTCCAAGTAGCGAGCAAACGTCTCCGTGGCAAGAAGGTGTTTAAGATAGCCCCCGTGCACCACCACTTCGAAGCAATCGGTTGGCCCGCGTACAAGGTGACGATGCGCTACTGGGTTTTTTCTGTCATGTGCGCATTTGTGGGTGTGATTCTCGCGCTCGCACGCTAGTATGCGCACAATCGACCGCCCACTCCTCATAAGCACCCTCGCCCTCGTGGTGGTGGGTTTTTTTATTTTCAGCTCCGCCTCGCTCGGTCTCCTCGCGCGTAGCGAGGGCGCGCGTTTTTCAAGTGTCGCGATAAGCCAGCTCGTGTTGGGGGTGGGGGGCGGATGCGTCGCGCTCTTTGTATTTTCAAGGATTCCCTACACGCTCTACCGACGCTTTTCTCCGCACCTCTTTATTATCGCATTCATTTTGACGTTCCTTGTGTTTGTGCCGGGTATCGGTTTTTCCGCAAAGGGTGCGGCGCGCTGGCTCCACGTGTTCGGGCTCTCCTTTCAACCATCGGAGTTTTTGAAGCTCGCGTCGGTGTTCCTCCTCGCGTCCTTCTACGCGACCCACTACCAAAAAGTGAGGACGTTCACGTGGGGCTTTGTACCGCTCCTTGCCGGCCTCGCGCTCATCGCCATTCCCATGCTCCTCCAACCTGACACCGGTACGTTCATCATCATAGGTGCGGCGCTTGTAGGCGTGTTCATTGTGGCGGGGGGACGGCTCTCGCACCTACTTATTCTTCTTTTGATCACACTCATGGGCCTAGGAGGGCTTGCACTCGCGCGTCCCTATGTCATGGACCGCATCACCACTTTTCTCGACCCCACGGTCGACCCCCTCGGGGCGGGCTACCAGATAAACCAGAGTCTCATCGCGGTCGGCTCGGGGGGTTGGTTTGGGCGAGGGTATGGGCAAAGTGTACAGAAGTTTAACTACCTACCCGAGCCCATCGGGGATTCTATCTTTAGCGTGGCGGCGGAGGAGTTTGGCTTCGTGGGGAGCGTTGCAGTGCTCCTGCTGTTCCTCTTTTTTGGGTATCGTGTGCTTATGGTGGCGGCTCGCGCGCGAGATCGGTTCGGTGGACTCATAGCGGTTGGAATTGCTATACTTATTGTGTCGCAGTCGTTCGTGAACATAGGTGCGATGCTCGGTGTGGTCCCGCTTACTGGCGTACCGCTCATATTTATGAGCCATGGGGGTAGCGCTCTGTTTTTCTCGCTCGCGTCGGTGGGAATAGTGCTAAGCGTCTCCCGTGCGACACGACCTGCGCCCATATCATGAAAATTGTTTTTACCGGAGGAGGATCGGGTGGGCATTTCTACCCTATTATCGCGGTGGCGCAGGCGATTGACCACATCGTGCGTGATCGGAACTTGGTTGCGCCCCAGCTCTACTACCTCTCCGATACGCCGTACGACGCCGCGCTCCTCTACGAGAATGGGATAGAGTTTCGGGAAATCCCCGCGGGGAAGCTTCGTCGGTACTTCTCGCTCCTCAATGTGAGCGACCCGTTTGTAACACTCCGCGGTACGCTCCGTGCGGTACGCACTATGTGGAGTATCATGCCGGATGTGGTGTTCAGCAAGGGTGGCTACGCCTCGGTGCCAACCGTCTTTGCCGCGCGCGTCTTCAACATTCCCATTTTCATCCATGACTCCGACGCCATTCCGGGTCGTGCAAACTTGAAGGTGGCGCGATTTGCATGCCGAATCGCAGTGAGCTACCCGGAGGCGGCGTCATTTTTTCCCGTACCGGAAAAGGTGGCGTGCGTGGGGAACCCTATACGCACCGAGATAGGGGATGTCGCAGTGCAGGGTGCGCACGAGTACCTGAAGCTCAATCGCGAGGTCCCCACACTCCTCGTGATGGGGGGAAGCCAAGGAGCGCAGGCGATAAACGAGGTCATGGTGGGTGCGCTCCCGGAACTTCTGAACAGCTACCAGGTCATTCACCAGACGGGCGTCGAGCTCTTTGAGTCACACACAACCATCACCAACGTGATTCTCGAAACACATCCCCAGAAGCATCGCTACCACCCATACCCGTTCTTAAACGCGCTCGCGCTTCGCATGGCGGCCGGGGTCGCAAGTCTCGTCGTCTCACGCGCGGGTTCGGGTGCCATTTTTGAAATCGCGAATTGGGAAAAGCCCGCGATACTGGTGCCCATACCCGAGCATGTGAGTCGCGACCAGCGTCACAATGCGTTTGCCTACGCGAGGGCGGGCGGGTGCGTAGTGATTGAACAGAACAACCTCACCCCACACATCTTGATTGCGGAGATTGCGCGTATACTCGGAGACGCGCAGGTATCTGCAAATCTTATCGAGGGTGCACGTAAGTTCAAGCGACCTGATGCGGCGCACGTTATTGCGAGTGAAATCGTGCGCATCGCACTTAAGCACGAAGAGTAGTATGAAGAACGGCATACAAGTAAAAACACGACTCGCGCCCAGCCCCACAGGCATGCTCCATGTGGGCACGGCGCGTACTGCGTTATTTAACTACCTCTTTGCGCGAAGGCACGGAGGGATGTTTTTTGTGCGCGTGGAAGATACCGACAAAATGCGCTCCAAGCCCGAGTATGAGCTCAACATTTTAAACGGGCTCACTGCGCTTTGCCTCGACAACGACGGTGTGTCGCGCCAGAGTGAGAACCTTCCGCGACACAGCGCTGAGCTCGGGCGACTCATCGCGGAGGGGTGTGCGTACGTTTCAAATGAACCGAGCAAAGATGATCCCGCACGTACGGTTGAGGTGGTGCGGCTCAAAAACACAGGGAAGATCATCACATTCCATGATGAGGTGCGGGGCGATATCACCTTTGACACAACCGAGCTTGGCGACTTCGTGATTGCACGAAGTGTGACCGACCCGCTCTTCCACTTCGCGGTGGTGGTGGACGACCACGACATGGGCATCACCCACGTCATCCGCGGTGAAGACCATGTGAGCAATACCCCTCGCCAAATACTCATTCAAGACGCGCTCGGCTACCCGCGCCCCACCTACGTTCACATACCGCTTATTCTTGCAACGGACAGGTCAAAACTCTCAAAGCGCAGGGGCGCGGTTGCGGTCTCCGAGTACCTCGACGAGGGGTATCTTCCCGAAGCGCTCATCAATTTCCTTGCGCTATTGGGCTGGAACCCGGGTACGGAGCAGGAGCTCTTCTCGAAAGAGGAGCTTGTACAGTGCTTTGACCTCGGTGGGCTCCAGAAGGGTGGGGCGGTGTTTGATATCGAGCGCTTGAAGTGGATGAACCGGGAGCACATGAAACGACGTGACTTCTCGATCGTGCTTGAGGATGTGAGCGCGCGGCTCGGTAGGCGAGCGATTGTGGAGACACTGCGCGTGGGCGAAGAGGTACTGCGCGATGCCATCGAACGGTATTCGACCTACGGCGAGTTTGTGCGGGCGGTCGAGGAGGGAGAGTTCTCATTCTACGAAACACGCCCCGAGTACGACACCGCGCTTCTTCTTTTTAAAAAGACGCAAGATGCGGGGGAAGCGCGCGAGCACCTCACCCAGGTGAAGCGCCTCGTGGAGGGGTTGCTCGAGCCATTGCGTCACGAGGACGTGCGTAGTGCAGTGTGGCCCTATGCGGAGGAGTATGGGAGGGGGAATGTACTCTGGCCCATGCGGTGCGCGCTCTCGGGAAAAGAGCGGTCACCTGACCCGTTCCTCCTCTGTGAAGCGTTGGGAAAAACGGAAGCGCTTGCGCGCTTTGAAGCCGCACTCACGCGACTTGCGCTCTTTGCGCCACACCCTTCATGAGGTACGACAGTTCCACAAAACCATTGCTGGTCGCACTGTCGGCGCTCGCGGTTGCTGTCAGCATCGCATCGTCTCCTGGGTTTGATGTGGTGCGTGCGGAGGAGAGTGCGGCAGAGCTTCGCGAGAAGATCGGGAGCAAGCGTGAAGAGCTTGCGCGTATAGAGCGCGAGATAGCCAAGTACGAGCAAGAGCTCACGGTGGTGGGAGCCGAGAAGCAGACACTCCAGAAAGCCATCAACACGCTCGATATTTCCAGGAAAAAACTACAGGGTGAAATTCGCGCCACGGAAACGAAAATCGGCGCAACCGACCTCGAGATTCGCGAGCTCTCGCGCGAGATTGAGGTGAAGGGTATTGAGATACAGAAAGACATTGACGCCATCAGTGAGACCTTCCGCGCGGTTGACGAGCTTGAGCAAGAAACACTCGTTGAGACACTCCTTTCACGCGGCTCGATGGCTGACCTGTGGGACACGGTTGCGGCGCAGGCGCAGGTGGTCACCTCGCTCCGTGAAGAGATACGCGCCCTTAAGGCGCTCCAGAGCGAGTACGAATCCGCAAAGAAGACGTCCGAGGACAAGAAAAACCTGCTCGCAGGCCTCCACGACGAGCTTTCCGGCGAAAAGAAAGCACTCGACACCACCCGCATCCAAAAAGATCGCCTCCTCACCGAGACAAAGAGCGAGGAGAGTGAGTACCAGAAGCTCCTCGCCGAGCGTAAGGCGGCACGTGAGCAGTTTGAACGCGAGCTTGCTTCGTACGAGGCGCAACTAAAGTTCGTGCTTGACAAGAGCACGGTGCCGGTGGCCGGAAGCGGGGCACTCGCATGGCCCTTTGAGCCGAGCTACGTAGCGACCTGTCCTTCTTATGTGTCTGCCCTCGGAAATCCCAACTGCATCACCCAGTACTTTGGCAACACCGCGTTTGCACAGTCGGGTGCGTACAATGGGAACGGCCACAACGGGGTTGATTTCCGCGCCTCTGTGGGCACCAAGGTCGTAAGTGCACTCACAGGCACGGTGCGGGCAACGGGGGACACCGACCAGACGCCCGGGTGCTACAGCTTCGGCAAGTGGGTACTTGTCGACCACCCCAATGGTCTCTCCACCCTCTACGCGCACCTCTCCGCCATAAGCGTCGGTGCGGGGCAGGGCGTGGGCACGGGGGCGCTCATCGGGCTTTCCGGCAACACCGGCTACTCGACGGGCCCACATCTCCACTTCGGTGTCTACGCAAAGGCGGGCGTGAAGGTACAGCGACTAGGGGACTTCACCGGCAAGGTGACCGGTTGCTCATCCGCGCAGATACCCGTCGCCGCGTATGCCGCCTACTTAAACCCGCTGGATTACTTATAACCTAGACCTACTAGTATGAACGACAAACCTACGCAACAATTGCAAATCCACGTTCCGCAGGACCAGAAGCCTGTGTTTGCGAACATTGCGAAAATCAACGTCACCAACGAGGAGGTGTCGTTCCAGTTCGCCTACGTGCGCGCGGAGGAGGGGCGGGGGACCCTCGTCTCCGAGGTGGTGCTCACTCGCGAGCATGCGATACGCTTCAAGAACGCACTTGAGGACACCATCCAGAAGCACTTCACGAGGCACTTGGAGAAGTGAATATTGACAGGTACTGAAGTGACCCCCATTTTTTAGACACACCTCTCTAAACAGTTGTGTTAATAATAC
>CAYLHB010000009.1:0-24587 GCA_964383505.1 uncultured Candidatus Saccharibacteria bacterium | reverse complement strand
TGGTGGTGAGTAGGAGGTTTGGGTATACCGCCGCCTGTTTCCTTGGTTTCTTCCACTTTTTGCCTCGTCGTCGGTATGCCTTGATACCATAGAGGTGCATGACCCGCTGCACCTTCTTCTTGTTCTCTTTGAGTGCAAGTGCCACCCGTCGGTACCCATACCCGGGATGATCCCGTAGTACTCTTTCAATACGCTGTTTGAGCTCCCAGTCTTGGGTGGGTTTCTTCTTTGTGTAGAAGAGGGTTGAACGAGCTACACCTAACACACGAGCAGTCGTACGACTGCTCGTGGTGGTTTCTCCACTCACTTCTTTTTTTGGGACTCGGATACCTTGAGTGTCATGAGACCCACGAGTCTTAGGAGTTCCTCATTCTCACGCTTGAGTTTGGCAAACTCGAGTACCGATGGAACGGTATCTGCTGCTTCCCAAGCTACCCGTATATGGTGGAGGAATCGATACCGTGATCTTTCGCGGCTTCTGCTACCGTGACCCCGTCGTTCTTGATGCGGTTGATACTCTGCTCCTTTACCTCGGGAGCGATTTGGCGCTTTTTCATACGAAACTATATTAACGTGTATAATCTCGTTCACAAGGTGGTATGACGTTTAGGGGTCAGTTCAACTTGCGATTGGATGGAACTGGGGTGAGGTCACCAATGATGCCGGCAATCTTGATGTGTGGGACTTTACGATACGCAGTGGCGATGCCGATGACGCGTGTGATGTGGATGAGCGCGTTGTTACCTGCAATCAGCAAGGATGTACGGTGACCGATTGTTGAGGTGGTGCTCTTGCGAGTATTACTGTCACCGCAGTATGGCGGATGTGCACAACATGTGGGCGGCCATTGTAGTCTCGTGCTACACTAGCACTGTGGTGGCTTCTAAGAATGTGCTATGAAAAAGAATCGTGGATTTTCGCTTGTGGAGTTAATTACTGTCATTGCCGTCATTGGTATACTTTCTGCCGTAGTGATTGCTGGTCTCAGTCCCTCTCGTGCAAAAGGTCGTGATTCGAGGCGCATTGCCGACATCGCCACGCTCCAGCTCGCCCTCGAGCAGTACCGCGACATTTGCAGACAATACCCTGATGGTGCGGGAGGTTTACAGCTTACTGATGCAAATGGTTGTCCAGTTGGAGTGACACTCGCATCGTTTATTGCTACGATACCCACTCCACCTGATGGGGGAAACTATGGGTATGCAACTGGTGCCAACTATACTCGGTATGTGCTCACTGAAGAGTTGGAACTTAGCGATCGTGTTTTGGACTCTGACTTGGATGGCACGCAACTTAATCAAGCGTGTGATGATTTAGTATATTGCGTTGGCAATGTGTAAATGTGCGGAGTTGGTGAACAGAAGTAGCTCGGTACGAAGTACGCACTGAATCATTAGGCCGTCTCTTTTCGCTGACAATCGTGAGTTACATGTGATTGGTGCAAAGTAACAACGCATGGTGCTAATGCAACTCTACTCTTTCGTTCTTGGCCTTGCGGTGGGAAGCTTTCTCAACGTGCTCATTTTGCGCACCGAGAAGGATGAAGCGGTGACTGGCCACTCTCACTGCCCGCACTGCAAAAAAACTCTCGCGTGGTACGAGCTCGTGCCGGTGGTTTCCTACCTCGTGCAATGCGGGAGGTGTCGCTCGTGTAAGCGACGCGTGAGCATCCAGTACCCACTCGTCGAGCTTTCGGCCGGTCTCTTGTTTGTGCTCGTGGTGTCACGCTACTCGTTTGGGAGTGAGGGTGAGTTGGCCTTCACCACTCTTTTGACGCTCGGAGCGGAGCTTGTTGCTTGGAGCGCGCTCATTACCATAACAGTCTATGATGTTCGCACAAAACTAATACCCGACTCTTTTTCGATGGTATTCGCCGTCTCTTCGCTCTGCGTGGGGCTCCTTACGCTCCCCATGTACGGTGTGGATGAGGTGATGTGGCGTTTGCTCGCTGGCCCTTTCTTGGCTACGCCCTTCGCGCTCCTCTGGGTTGTCTCACGAGGAAAGTGGCTTGGGCTCGGCGACGCGAAGCTTGCGGTTGGCATAGGGTGGCTCCTTGGGCTTTCCGCAGGTATTTCGGCAGTCATGCTCGCATTTTGGATAGGTGCCGTGGTGGGGCTCCTTCTCGTTGCATACTACAAGGTGCGCAACACGGAGAGAGGAATGCTTGCGCGCGCAGTTACGCACCTGCGCGGCTTGTTTGCGCGCGATCATGCACTTACAATGAAGAGCGAGGTGCCCTTCGCACCATTCCTAGCACTCGGAACACTGCTCGCGTATGCGTACTCACTCAATGCTTGGTTACTCACCGATGCAATCGGTCGTGTCGTATTTCCGTTCTAGGCTTATGCGTGGACGTACGCGCGGGTTTACCCTCATTGAGGGGCTTGTGGTGATCGGTATTGTTGTTCTAATCTCTTCCCAAATAATTGTAACGCAACGGGGGTATGGAGCGCAGGCAAGATTGCGTGCGATCCTTGAAGATGTCGCGACTTCAGTGCGCCAAACTCAAGTGTACGCCACCTCCGTTCACATGGAGCAGAACAATGGTTTTCGAAGTTTGTATGGTTTACATTTTACAACGAGCAACAATAGAAATGGCTTCTACACTCTTTTTTCAGAGCCGATTCCAAACGAAACCCCCAATCAGCTTGGGTGCCCGTCTTCCGCAGTAGATCCAAAAAATACAAACCTCAACTGCGTGTACGATGCGAATGCGAACGAGGCCGTTACTAACGGCACATACCAGCTACCTTCCAACTATAAGATTAGCAAGATATGTACAGCTAGGAGACTAACTGGTCAGTGTACGTCCCGATCCTCTATCAATCTTGTATATGTACGGCCTTTTTACGAGACTCGTTTTTTTTACAGAAGTAATAGTCACCAATCTAACATTTCGTATACTGACATACAGATTGAAGGCCCAGATAAGGAAACGGGGACGGTGCGTGTACTGGCAGGCGGATATGCATATGTACTGTAAGCAAGCAAAGTTAGCTCGATTGAGGAGTCACTCCTCATATACCACCGAGCGTGTTCAGCCCGGTTTTACGTTGGTGGAGCTTCTTGTTTCACTCGGTATTTTTATGGTGGTGATGATTGTAGCCACCTCACTGTTCACCGGGGTACTACGCGCCAATCGTCACGCGCAGGCGAAACAGCAAGCGTTCCTCGCGCTTAGTATTGCCATTGAGTCTATGCGAAGTACAATAGAGTTTGGAGCAAAGTACACACCCCTTCAAAACGGAGGTATTGAGTTTGTTGATTTCCAAAACAATACAATTTCGTACCAATGTATTGACTGTGGCAAAAATAACAAAATGGGGAGAATCGTACGTAGGCTAGGAAATGTTCAGACTGAAATGATTGGAAGCAATCAAGTGGACATCGAAGAGCTCACGTTCGATGTAGCTGGCACGGTCCCTGGTGACCGAGAACAGCCGTCAGTAAAAATAACTGTGAGGGGACAGGTGGATGTTGGTGCACGTGTGGAGGGTGTGTCACACATGTTTACTATACAGACCACTGTGTCTCAACTTGCCCTTGATCCCTAGTTGTGTATGAGTATGCCCGGGAAAAGTTACATAGGCGAGTTTTCGCTGAACGGTTTCACCTTGATTGAGGCACTGGTTGCGATGAGTATTTTGTTGCTTGTCTTATCTGCTTCGATACCCGTAGTTTTGCGAACCATTATGGTGATTGAGGACGCGGAGAATAGACATGTCGCACTTTTTCTTGCAGAAGAGGGGTTGGCCTTTGTGCGAAACCAGCGGGACGCTAACAGCATTGAAACACTCAATGGCAATCAAGTCGCGTTCGATCAAGAAGACGTAACTGGCTTCGTGAAGGAGTGTTTTACTCCCTTCGCGTGTCGTGTCGATTCGATAGATGGTTTTAAAGCGTGTAACAACAATCCCTGTCAAGAAGAACTGTATTACAGTACCAATGCAGGTTACTCATATGACGGTACTTTACCTGATTCGGTGGCGTCAGGGTTTACACGGACTATCACCATAGCGCGACGTGACCATATCACAGACGGTGACTTGGGGGATCCGGTCAATAGTAAGCGAGGTACTGCGTCCAGCAACTCCGCGGACAGTGACACCGATTTGCTCGAAGTGGCATCAACAGTTTCTTTCATCACCAACTCGGGTATACCAGCGAGTGTGACGTTGCGGGCATACTTATACGATGTATGGCGTCTTGAATATTAATTGCTACCATGCACGTCCAAGCTCCCCATTCTGTAGAGAGACCCCGCGCACCTAGAGGCTATGCGCTGTTAACGGCACTGGTGGTTTCTGCACTTATTGTTTCAATGACCACAGCGATTGCGCAACTTACAGTACGTCAACTGCAAACCCAAGTGTTTGCGACCAATTCACATGTTGCATACCATGCGGCAGTGGCGGGTTATGAGTGTGCGTACTACTGGGATTCTGAACCAGCCGCTATATTTGATCAAGCGCTCGGTATATTTTATCCTAACGGTGGCATACAAACCATCTCATGCTTTTCGGGAAACAACACGGCGATTATAGATAAAAGTGGCCCTCCCATATCTGTAAATCCTGAGGTGTACGAATTTTCGTTTGCTTTGGAGGTTGGCGATGAGGGTTGTGTAGAGGTAACGGTACGCAAGATTGAAGAGCCTGGCCAGACCTATGTTGCAATCGATGACGTGAAACAACCTCCGACTCAACTCCAGTACTACCTTACGTCTATAACCGCCGATGGCTATAATAGCAGGCTTAGAAATGGGGAGTGTGTTAAGGACGATGAGTTCATTGTACAGCGAAGTATCGTGACTCGTGAGTATTAGTTCATATGCTCCGAGAGGCGTTGGGTAGTTTAGAATCGGTGCATCTGTTGCATTCATGAGTGTCTCGGAGCTCAGTAGGGGTTGATTACACTAGAGATGTCGAATAGCAAGATACAGCGCAGGGTTACCCAGCTTCATCGTGAGGTACTGCGTCATCAGCGACTGTATCATGGGCAAGACGTCCAGGTTGTTTCTGATGCAGTCTACGATGCGCTCGTCACCGAGCTGAAGGAACTGGAAGCAAAGTACCCAGAGCTTGCGCGTCCCGATTCTCCCACCCAAAAAGTGGGCGCGCGCCCGGCGCGGGGGTTTGCGAAAATCACCCATGCGGTACGTCAGTGGTCGTTTGACAACGCGTTTTCATTTGAGGAGCTCCAAGCGTGGGAGGCGAAGCTCACGAGGATGCTTGAAAAGGGTTCCGGCGATACGCTCAACTACTGCGCCGAGCAAAAAATAGACGGGCTCAAGCTCGTGCTCACCTACCGCGACGGTGAGCTCATAACCGGTGCGACACGGGGCGACGGGGTAGTGGGCGAGGATGTGACCGAGAATGTGCGCACCATACTTTCGATACCGGTGAGGCTCTCGAGGCGTGTTGACCTCATTGTGGGGGGAGAGGTGTGGCTCGGGCGTCGGGAGCTTGCGCGAATAAACGCCGAACGCGCGCGACTCGGTGAGCCGGAGTTTGCGAACGTGCGCAACGCGGCCGCCGGTTCGCTCCGCCAACTCGATGCGAGCATCACTGCGTCACGAAACCTCTCCGCATTTTTCTACGACATCGAATCACTCGATACGAAAACAAGCGGGGTGCGTCCGCCCGTAACTCAATCGGAAGAGCTTGAATGTATTCATGCGTTGGGGCTCCCCACCAATCGTTCGTACGCAGTGTGCGACTCACTTAGTGAGGTGAAAAAGTATTACGACCGTATGGAGCGGCGGCGCGCGTCGTTCGACTACGACACGGATGGCGTGGTGGTAAAGGTGGACAGTCTCACGCTCCAAAAAGAGCTCGGGCACACCGCGAATGCCCCGCGATACGCCATTGCGTGGAAGTTTCCTGCAGAGCAGGTGACCACGGTAGTGGAAGACATACTTCTCCAAGTGGGACGCACTGGTGTTGTGACGCCGGTGGCGCGCTTGCGACCCGTGCGGGTGGCGGGGAGTCTCGTGGCACGTGCAACACTCCACAATGAAGACCAAATCCGTAAGCTCGATGTGCGCATCGGAGACACGGTAGTGCTCCAGAAAGCGGGCGACGTGATACCTGAGGTGGTGACGGTCTTGCCGGCACTTCGCCCCAAAGGCACGAAGCCTTTCACCTTTCCCGAAAAGGTAACGGGCTGTGGGGGTAATGGCTCAATAGAGCGTGTCCCTGGGCAGGCGGCATACCGCTGTAAAGTGCGGGACTCGTTCGTGGCGCGTGCGCGGCGTTTTCATCACTTCGTTTCAAAAAAGGCGCTTGATGTGGGTGGACTTGGTCCAAAAGTAATGCAGGCACTTCTCGACAGAGGGCTTGTGGCGACCTATGCGGATCTTTTTACACTTACGGAGGGAGACCTTGCGACACTTCCGCACTTTAGGGAAAAGGCGGTCACTAACCTCCTTGCGAGCATTGAGCGCGCAAAACAGACGACACTCGCACGCCTCATTTTTGGGCTCTCAATCGATCAGGTGGGAGAGGAGACTGCGCGCAACTTGGCTACGCACTTCGGGTCGCTCGAAAAACTTCGCAGGGCGACTCGCGAAGAGCTTGTGGCAGTCGAAGGTGTGGGTGAGGTAATTGCCGACTCGCTTCTTGCTTGGTTTGCCGAACCACACAACAGGGAGGTGCTCGACCAACTGTTGCCATATCTCGACATTTCGAAGGGAAAACCTTCCTCGCGAAGTGGAGCTGGGTCGCTTAGCGGGGCCACCTGCGTGGTGACCGGCACGCTCTCGAGGAGTCGTGAGGAGGTGGAGGAGCTCATCCGCAGTGCGGGGGGCAAGGTGAGTGGCAGTGTATCGACCAAAACGACCTACGTTATTGCGGGAGAAAACCCGGGGAGCAAGCTTGAAAAAGCATACTCGCTCGGGGTGCGGGTGTTGTCTGAAGAAGAACTTTTGAAATTACTCATGTCCAATGTCTAATATGAAAAAAGATATATCTTGCACCCCATTGTGATTATTTGAAATTGGTCATTAGAAATTGGAAATTTTTATGAAACTCTTACATATTCCGCCCTACGCACGATAGTCGCACACTCATCTCGTAGTGCCATTGCCCCTAGAATCCCCCCACCTCCCGTGCTATAGTCCCGCTATGCTTTCATCGGATGATGTAAAAAAACTCGCAGAACTTGCCCTCATTGAGGTGCCCGAGCACGAGCTCACGCGACTCGCGGGGGAGGTGGACGCCATACTTGGCTATGTGGGGGAACTCTCGGCGCTTGCCGGCGAGTCAGTGGAGCCCACCGTGCCGGAGCTTCGGAATGTGTTTCGTGAGGATGAGAACCCGAGGCCTGGCGGCGAGTTCACCGAGGCGCTTCTTGCGGCGGCTCCAGATCGGAGCGGGCAGTACATCCGTGTGAAGCGCGTGCTGTAGGAGCACGGTCCTTACAAACGTTTCTATGTCCACCAATTTCCCGGAAACCATAAAAGAAGCGCGCTCCCTGCTTGACGCAAAAAAGATTTCGGCGGTTGAACTTGCCGATCTCTGCCTACAGAGCATCAGAGTGCGCGACGGTGAACTCCATGCGTTTCTTGAGGTGTTTGGGGATGTGCGCGAGCAGGCAAGCGAAGCGGATGCGCGTATCGCGAGGGGTGAGATCTCCCCGCTTCTCGGTATACCACTTGCGGTAAAAGACAACATCCTCATTAAAGGAAGACGAGCCGGTGCGGCGTCGAAGATACTTGAGGGCTACCACGCATTGTACGACGCGACGGCTATTTCAAAACTTAAGGAGCAAGGCGCTGTGTTTGTGGGACGCACCAACCAAGATGAGTTTGCGATGGGCTCCTCGACGGAAAACAGCGCGTACGGTCCCACGAAGAACCCGCACGACCTCTCGCGCGTACCCGGCGGTTCCTCCGGCGGTTCGGCCGCCGCAGTGGCGGCTCACTTCGCACTCGCCGCGCTTGGGTCGGACACGGGCGGTTCGATTCGCCAGCCGGCGGCGTTTTGCGGGGTGGTTGGTCTCAAGCCAACGTACGGAAGTGTCTCGCGGAGCGGACTCATCGCAATGGGCTCTTCACTCGATGTGATAGGGCCCCTCACCCTCACTGTGGCCGATGCGGAACTCATGTTTAGCGTGGTGCGCGGGCACGACCCACTCGATGCGACCACGACGCCCGATGCATGGTACAAAGGTGCCGAGAAGAAGTCGCGTCTCACCATAGGGGTGCCCCGTGCATTTCTTGAAAAGGGCGTTGAGCCTGACGTACTTGTGGCATTTGAAAAGACACTTGAGGCGCTCAAAGCGGCAGGTCACACCGTCACCTCTGTGGACCTTCCAACGCTCCCATTTTCACTCCCTGCGTACTATGTCATCATGCCCGCGGAGGTGTCCTCAAACCTGGCGCGCTTCGACGGGGTGCGCTACGGGTTCCATGTAGACGGCGTGGACCGCATAGACGACTATCGAAAAACGCGCGGGGCAGGTCTCGGCCCGGAGCCAAGGCGTAGGGTACTCCTCGGCACCTACGTGCTCTCCGCAGGATACTACGACGCGTACTACGGAAGAGCGATGCTCGCGCGTCAAAAAATAACCAAAGACCTCTCGCACGCATTCTCATTGGTGGATGTTATCGCAACGCCCACCACTCCTTCGCCCGCGTTCAAGCTTGGCGAAAAGACAAGTGACCCGCTCGCGATGTACCTCGAAGATATTTTCACGGTGTCCGCCAATATCGCTGGTGTTCCTGCACTCTCCGTGCCGATGGGAACTGTTGCCCGCGAGGGCGTGAATTTGCCGGTCGGCTTCCAGCTCATGGCACCGCATAGGCGCGAGGACCTACTCTTCAGTATCGGTAGTGCGATTGAGGAGGTCCGTGCATAACCGCTCCCGTAACCGTTCTGGGAGGGTACAATAGAACAATGGCCACCGAGAGCACGACCACAAAAAAAACGTGGGAAGATCTTGCGTTCCTCCTCTTCGGCTTGATGCTCGTGGGGAGTGCGCTTGAGCGGCTTCCCGGCTTTATTCAGGAGAAAACAGGTATAGATGTGGTTGGCACTACGACGGTACGCACCGTGGTGCTTGTGCCACCGGCGGAGCGAGGCACGACGGTGCGTGCTCGAATGACACGGGAACTTGTTGATGCGCCCGTAAGTAAGACGGTGGTGGGCATCCTTGCGATGGGTGAATCGGCGCGTATTGAGGATGGCCCGCGCGAAGTAAACGGGATCGAGTGGTGGAAGGTGCGTCGCTTGGGAACAGGTCAGGGGAATGACGAGGAGACGGAAGGATGGCTTGAGGGCAGGTACCTCGACCGTGTGGTGCTCACGCGTTCGGGGGGTCTCAAAAGCTCGCTTTCGGGCGCGATTGCGCTTGGTCCCGGCACGCCGCTTGGCACGAAAGTGCGTACACTTCGAGGCACCGATGTGTTTTCGCGACCGGGAGGAGGAATCACCCTTGGTTTTCTCGCCGAGGATTCTTTCGCTACGCTTCGGGGAGGGCCGGAGACCGTAGGCTCTGCGCGTTGGTGGTTTGTGTTTACCGAGAATGACACAGAAGGTTGGGTGATAGAAGAAGCACTTGAGAGCGCGTCGCCCGCAAGCTTCATATCACGCACGCTCACGGTTGTGCTTATCATAGGCGCGCTACTCTCCCTTCTGTTCCTCTTTGGTATTGCGTATGTGACCTTCCGTACCAACCAGATACGCGCGGCTGAGACTCGTCGCATCAAGGAGGCACTCCCGAAGGAGACGGTGCATGTAAAGAACGAGCGGTGGGAGCGCATCGTGGCACACGTGAGCAGTGGCAATCCGAGCGACTGGCGGCTCGCGATTATCGAGGCCGACATCATGCTCGATGAACTCATGACACGCATCGGCTACGTGGGGCCATCGCTTGGCGAGAAGCTCAAGCAGGTCTCCCGTGGCGACTTCGAGACCATAGATGCCGCGTGGGAGGCGCACAAAATACGCAACCGTATCGCGCACGCGGGGAGTGACTTTATTTTGACCCAACGCGAGGCGCGCCGCGTCATCGAGCTCTACGCATCGGTGTTCAACGAGTTTAAGTATGTGTAGGGAAAGTGACGCGTATGGTTGCGTTGGCTACCGTTCGTATGGTACGGTAGCGAACACTGCGGGGTAGAGCAGTAGTAGCTCGCAAGGCTCATAACCTTGAGGCCCTGGTGCAAATCCAGGCCCCGCAACACGTTAGAAAAAGCGACCGTGAGGTCGTTTTTTCTTTACGTGTGCGTGGGGTCAGGATGTGTCGTCATATTCAGTCCTTTAGTACGTCTGCTATAGTATGGGAATGAAATGGTTCGTGATGATCCTACTCGCTGTGGCACTATTGCCGCTGCTTTCTGTAGACACCGCCCATGCGCAGATGTTGGGTGGGGGTGGTTTAACGCGGAAGTATGACGCGGGAGCACCGTGGGTAATGGCCTACTACGTGGGTTACCAGAATGGTTACCTGAAACCAAAAGACGTCGACTACTCGCTCATAACACACATCGTCGTGGGCGGGGTGGGTATAGAGGCGGACGGCTCGCTCGATGAGCATTGGCACCTGCCAAACGGCGATGGAAAAGCGATGGCGCGCGACGTGGTGTGGCGTGCAGGAAAGGCAGGTGTGAAGTCGCTCGTGTGGCTCGGTGGACCCAACGAAGCGGATAAGCTCTTTTCTGCAACCGATGATGCAGTGCGAGGGACAACTGTAAAAAACATCCTTGCGCTTGTTGATGAATATGGATTTGACGGTGTCGACATCGACTGGGAGCCGGTGCGCGCGAAAGATGAGCCACGCCTCCTCGCACTTGTGAAAGATCTTCGTGAGGCCCGACCGGAGCTCCTCATTACCGTGCCGATAAACTGGGTACCCCTTACCATCATTAGCAAGAAAGACCTCTCTGTATATGCGGAGCTATCGAAGTATACCGATCGCCTCTTCATCATGAGCTACTCCATGAGTGGGCCGTGGAGCGGGTGGCGCACATGGCACAGCTCGGCGCTTGATGGTGCTACGCTGACAACCCCCGGTTCCGTTGATTCGTCGGTCGTCGCCTACCTGAAGGCAGGTGTGCCTCGTGAGCGCCTTGGTATTGGAGTGGGTACCTATGCAACGTGCTTCGCGTACCCCGTGAAGAAGCCGAGAGTTACCTATCCGAAAGGGTTTGCGCCATCTAATGTGTCGGTTATGAGTAACCGGACGCTCATGGATGGCTACTACAATAAGAAGTACGAGAAGTGGGACGACAAGGCAAAGGTGCCGTACCTCTCCTTCAGCAAAGCGCGTGGAGCCAACAAGTGTGGCATGATTTCTTTTGAAAACGCGCGCTCGCTTAACGAGAAGGCCTTGTATATAAAAGAGAATAATCTTGGCGGTGTGCTGGTGTGGAATATCGGCACCGGCTACATGCCAGAAGCATCAAGGAGCAAGCGGCACGAGCTCCTCCGGGCCGTAGTCACTCCACTTATCAAGTAGGTGTAGTATGATATTGCTGTCATAAGCTCATTTCACCATGACACAAGTAACGCGTATCTTCATATTCATCGCAGGGCTTGTTGCCGCGGGCGTTGCGATTGTACTCGTGCTGGACATAGTTCCCCTTGAAGCCGCGCAGGAGATGGTTGCGCGCGGTGAGGGTGTGGTGGGCATCGTGTTTCTGGTGATGCTCCTCGGGACGCTACTCTTCAAGGATTCTAAATAGCCGCTTTGAAACAGGCGCGCGTCATGGTAGGGTTTTTCCTATCGCCGGCGTAGCTCAGGTAGTTAGAGCATGGGACTCATAAACCCAAGGTCGAAGGTGCAAGTCCTTCCGCCGGCACAGAGCAACGCGAGGTGCGGCGGAGCAGGGTGCCTGCGCACCCTGCGTGAGGACTTGCATGCCGGAGCCATTCGAGCAGGCGACCGGCGAGGTAGCGGGTACAGCCCACACATTTTCTTTGGTATAGAACAGGTAATTATAGTGGTAAAAAAATACCAAATGAAGTTTCTCAAGATGTGCTATCCCCATAGAATTCTAGAGTTTGCACTGTGCAAATTCTAGAATTCTAGTAGACTTGCGATATGGGAAGAAGAATACGAGAAGAGACAGATGTGCGGGTACTTTTCAAGATAGGGGGAGGGCGGAGCTACGCGCTCACACTGCCGGTGGACGTAATCCGCGCGTTTCGCTGGCAGGAGAAGCAAAAGCTCCAGCTCACCGTGGACGAGAAGCGCAAGCGCATCATCATTAAGGATTGGCGGGAGTAGGTTTATGCCCCTAGGATGCATGAATGCTGGGGACAAGGTAAGTAGTAATGTACTGTCACAGAGTATAATGGGTGTATACCCATGTACTGAAAGGTTAATCACGGATTCTTCTCTGTATGGACTCGCTCCATGGCATACGTGCTCGGGTTTTTTGTTGCTGACGGGATAATGATCGCGAACAGCAGAGGAGCACACTTCATAGAGTTTCACGTGACTGACAGATGTGTTCTAGAGGATGTCAGACGTCTCCTGAGTTCCAATCACAAGATAGGTGTACGTGTTCGTGACGCAAGATGGAAGACCGGGTACCGACTGCAGATTGGCAGCAAACAGATGTTCAACGATCTTACGAGGTTGGGTTTTACTTCCAACAAAAGCAATACACTTCGCATGCCCAATGTACCGGATACTGTGTTTGGTGATTATGTGCGGGGATATTTTGATGGTGATGGGTGTGTGCATTTCAAACAGTACAAAGTTAGTGCACGGAAAAACCCAAAATGGGTATTCCAAGTTCGCTTTACATCAGGATCTCGGTCATACCTCGAGGCTCTGCTCGTCCTCTTCCGAAGGAAGGGTGTCCAAGGAGGTTTTATAGCGCAGAAAAACCGCGGGTATGAGCTTTGTTTCGCCCATTACGATGGTCTTGCGATTTATCGTCTTATGTATAATAATGCGGAAACCGATTTTGTATACCTGCCTAGGAAGAAGGAAATCTTTGACCAGGCATGGGCACATTACGGTCATGAGCGGGTGTAGCTCAGCTGGTTAGAGCGTCCGCCTGTAGACGTGCAGCTTTCTGACCGAAAGGCAGATTGAAACTCTCCGGGATATCGGTGAAGGCTACGTCGAACTTGGCAAAGGTTCGATATGCGAATACCGAGGGAACCTCAAGCATTAAAACACATGACTTGAGGGCGCCGTAGAGACTAGATACCGGGGTACCTACGGACAACGTTCATTCGTGTCTATGGTAAAGATATAGTCCACGCCAATACGAAAGGATTGGATTCCGTGCACGCGGAAGGTCGAGGGTTCAAGTCCCTTCACCCGCGCATCATACAGTAAGACCCCGACGCGAATAGCGTTGGGGTCTTAGCGTATGACAGTGGGGAGGGACTTGAACTGAGGCGGTGCAAAGCCGACTCTCATATGTCAATTTGTAAGAAGAAGTCGAGGGTCGGAATTATAAATCCCCCCATACTCTAATGTGCTACAGACTCTTTTTCACCATTCCTCCTATCTTTTCTCAACATGTCAATTCCTGCCTCCAGGGTTTTTTTGAATTCTAGTTGCTTCTGTACAGCAACGTCATCCTTGACAAAGTCGTGTTCCAGCATGTACAAACCCGCATTTAGTGCGTCGAGGTAATTTGTAACTTCTTTTTCGGCTATTCTATCGTCACTTACTTGATAAGTAAGCTTGATGATTGCAATCTCACTCTTTAGTGCTTTTTTATCTTTTTTTAGAATGGGGTAGTAAGGATTCAGGGAAAATAAATGGCAACAGAACAATCTGTGAAAGTATTTCCACCACTACACCATAGTCCGAAATGATTTTTTTGTGGTTCATGGTAGTTTCACCTAGGTATGACCTAAAAAATCTTACACAGTGATTATGCTACTACTGGGAGATACAAGCAAAACATTTAAGAAAGGTAAACTTTTTCAAATTTACCGCAACCTTACCCTACGAAACAATGCGTGACGTTTTGGAACAAGCACACACACTATGATGGGTAGTACTCGTAATTGCACGTTTCGGGTGCGAATTGCGACGCGGGGCGTGTCAGGTATACTTTCGGTATGACCACTCTCCAGTACATCTATCTTTACCTTCTCACGATGCCCGTGTTTTTCGCGGTTGATATGCTCTGGCTCGGGGTCGTGGCGAAAAGTTTCTACCAGAACAAGCTCGCGGCGTTCCTCGGTCCGGTCAATTGGACGGCGGCGATTATTTTCTACCTCCTCTACATCGTCGGCATCCTCGTGTTTGCGGTGCTTCCGGCAGTCTCGGCGGGGTCGCTCGTGCGTGCCATTACCCTCGGTGCATTCTTCGGTTTTGTCGCCTATGCGACGTACGACCTCACCAACCTTGCAACGCTTAAAAACTGGCCGCTCTCGGTCACGATTGTTGACATGCTCTGGGGCGCGGTGCTCACCGGAACGGTTGCCGCAGGAAGCTACATGATTGCGCAGTGGCTCATCCGCTAGTATGGGCGCGGAACACGGGATACTCGTCGCCCTCATTGCGGTCTTTGCGTACGTGACCGTGCTTTTTGCCATCTCCCTCATACTTCGCCGGAACGACATTGCGGATGTGGGGTGGGGGATGGGGGTACTCCTCTCGGGTGTTGCACCCCTTGTCTACGGAGGCGTGTACGGGAGTCATGCACTCCTCGTACTTTTTCTTGAGGCGGTGTGGGCGGTTCGGCTCTCGACACGCATCTTCTTGCGTAACCGCAGAAAGGGAGAGGACTACCGCTACCGCGCGTGGCGCGAGAGCTGGGGTAAGTGGTTCTATGTGCGGAGCTTCTTTCAGATATACCTCCTCCAAGGGCTCCTCATGGTGGTGGTTGGCTACCCGCTCATTCATGCGAGCGGAGTTGGGAACGTCCCACTACTCCACCCGCTCGTAGCGCTCGGTGTCCTTGTGTGGGCGGTCGGGTTTTTCTTTGAGGTGGTGGGAGACTATGAGCTCGATAGCTTTGTGCGCAATCCGGAGAACAAGGAGAAGCTTCTCACCACAGGCCTTTGGCGCTACTCGCGCCACCCCAACTACTTTGGCGAGGTGACCATGTGGTGGGGTGTATGGCTCATCATACTCTCGCTTCCCATGGGGTTTGTGGCACTGGTAAGTCCGCTTATGATCACCCTCCTCATACTTCGTGTCTCCGGCATACCCATGCTTGAGGCGAAGCTAGGTGAACACCCGGAGTGGGGAGCGTACGTGGCACGCACGAGCGCATTCGTTCCACTCCCTCCTCGGCACCCATAACCTTTTGTGGGCCGAGTGACGCTATGGCACAAAAAAGTACACACAAGGGCGATCACAAACTGCGCGTGGTAACCTCCTGTGATCCTCTCCAGCCCGGCTACTCGTATACGTGCGTTGCGCCGATCGGGAAGCGATTTGACCCGGAGTTTGTCCCCGATCTCTCTCCTAAGGAGATGCTCACACTTGGAGTGTTTGATGGATGGTACTTCGAGGGTGCGCACACGGAATTTCCCACGAGCTGGTTTGAGCGTGCGAAGCTTGCTTTTAACGGACCTGACCCGTCACTAAATTACTATGGGGTACACGCGAGTCAGACGCGTGACGAGTGGGAACGAAAACGATGGATACACCCCGACGATCCGCGAGGGTGGTTCCAGTGGTACTGCCGCTACTACATGGGAAGGCGGCACGAGGATGATCAAAGACAAATCAAACGATGGAAGGCGGTACGGCGTCACATCGCACAGCTCATGAAAAACTGCATGAAGGGGGACGCGTCATGCAGACCCGTCCAGCGCCAGGCACTCCTCCATTGGGCCTACGACAGTAGGGGGTATTGAAAGGTGATTGCCGGATGGTGTGGTGAGCGTCGAGATATCAACAGGCAATTCCTATGCAGAGGGTGCATCGATGCGGTACCATCTAAGTATGTAGGTATGAACGACTTCTCTATGCCATCGGATTGGAAGGAACGACTCACGACAGTCACGCCGTTCTCGAGGTACTTCGCAATAGTACTGTTCATTGCATTGCCATTTGTGGGAGCGTATCTTGGTGCGTCGCTCGGGGCGGAGTGTGACGTTGAGCGAGTGGTGTCAAAGGTAAACCCCACAAAGACCATTGCATCGGCACCGGTCACCGAGGTGACAAAGGTGGTTGAGTTGCGCGACCTCGACCCTGTGCAGGGCGGGTATAATGTGCTTATTAATTCCGACCGCACCATATCTGTGGAGCGCAAGCGTGGCGGGGTGGATGCGGAAACGGAAGTGTACGAGTCGTTGCTGTTTGATGAAGAGTTTACACAAGTTGCGTCGTTCTTCGCGCAGAGTGATTGGGGGGGTGTCACGTCGTTTGGGGGTGAGGACACGAATGAGTCGCTTACCACCATCGTACTCTACGACCGCTCGGGAGCGATGCAGGAGGTGTCACAGCCGTACCGTTCAATGACCCCGGAGTTTAAGGAGGCGTACGACTTGCTCGTATCGCTCGCCAAAGCACCGCTTGAGGAGTAATCGATGTAGTGTGGAAATCATGTTGGCCGGTGTGAGCCGTTTTTTCGTGTGACGTTCATGTGGGGTTCTGCTACACTGTGGGTAGTACCATCAACGAGTAATCGCGCGGTACCATGTTAGAAACCAACAACGCTCTACAGGCACGAACCGCTATGCCGAAAGATTAGATAGAGATGGTATGCTTACAATAACGCACACACCATGAAAGGTTTCATCACAGATATAGAAAAGGAGACGTTGGAGAACACAAACTACCGTAAGGTGCTCTACACCGCAAAAAACAGTCAATTGGTGCTCATGTGCCTGCAACCTGGCGAGGAAATCGGGGAAGAGGTACACGAACTCGATCAGTTTATTCGGTTTGAGAAGGGGGATGCGCGTGTGGAGCTTGATGGTGCGTCACACGAGGTGGGTGCTGACTTTGCGGTCGTCATACCTGCGGGTGTTCATCACAATGTCATCAATGTGGGCAGTGTGCCACTCAAGCTCTACTCTCTGTACGCTCCGCCCGAGCATAAGGACAAAACTATCCACCCCACGAAGGTAGACGAGAAAGAAGAGCACTTCGATGGAGTGACGACTGAATAGTAAAAGATTGGGCGATTTAAGGCCCAATCTTTTTTTATGGGGACGCCCTCTGGTGGCTTGCCGAGTGTGCGAGCTACGCCCATGAACATAGCAATAGGGGTCTTTGTTATATTTAGAGAGGATTGTTTGGCAACCCTTCTTTTGGCATCCCCTTTTTTGTGAAGCAACCGACCGTGCATCCGTATCTACCATTTCTACCTCCTTCACATAAACCACGACAATTGTGCACCGTGCTTGCTACGCCGTCAACTTGAATACCCCTAGGGGGTATGTAAGAATACCCTATATGCACTCCACAGGGGATACATCAAAACTTATTCGGCGCCTCAAGCTTATTGAAGGGCAGGTGCGAGGGCTCCAGAGGATGGTGGAGGAAGATACCTACTGTATTGACATCATCACCCAGACGTCCGCAGTGAAAGCCGCACTCTCGAAAGTTGAAGATGAGCTCATGGAGGGACACCTCTCCCATTGTCTCATCAATCAAGTGAGTTCGGGAAAGCCCGAGAAGGCGAAGGAAGAAATCCTCAAAGTCTACAAGCTTAAACGCAGGTAGGCGCTTGGGTCTTCTCGCATTATTTATTGGTACTGTACGTCATGTCTAAAACAATCCTCGCTCTCCTTGCTTCGTTTTCGCTCATCGCGTTTGTTGCGGGTACCGGTTTCGGGTACTTCCTCACCCCCGAGTACCGCCTCTCGATGTACAACAAGTATACTATGGACCTCGGTACGGCCGACCGGTGGTTTGATCAGCGGTACCTCAATGCGATGATAGCGCACCACCGCGCCGCGATGCTTTTGGCCGAGCAGGCGCAGGTGAGTGAGCGCCAAGAGATACGTGAGCTTGCACAGGCCATTCTTGCCGACGAGCCTAAGCTCATCGACGAGCTCTATGCCTTTAAAGAAGCATGGTATAGCGACACGCGACGCGTGCGTGACCCACAGGTTGCCAACCTCGGGCCCTACAATGCCACGTTTGACCTACGGTTTTTAAACGCGCTCATTGCACACCATGACGAGGGTATCGATATGACCAAGGAAACTCGTTTCAAGAGTACGCGGAGCGAGGTCATCGATAACGCGGATGCGGTTCAGGCGTTCCTTGAGCGTACGGGTACGGTGCTGCGCACCTGGCGCAGTGAGTGGTACGACATTCCATAACGGCGCTACGACACCACACCATGAATCATCACACCTACAGCATCACCGGCATGCACTGCGCAAGCTGCGCCTCGGTGATTACGCGACAATTGAAAAAGATTATGGGCGTGCGTGAGGTCAGCGTGAATCCGGGCACCGAAACGGCCACGGTCACTTTTTGTGATTCCGCGCTTCCGCTCACGGCACTCAACGCTCCCTTGACCGTGCTTGGCTATACCCTGAGCGAACGAGTGCTCACCCCCACGCCTGAGACTCCTCGGCCGGTAGTTCAGGACGAGGCGAATGACTCGTATGTCGAAACACTCTTTGTACTGCCGCTCGCACTCTTCTTTTTCGTGGTGATGGGATGGGACATCGCGGCTCGCTTGTTTCTCTCCGTCCCGAATCTCCCGCTTCCCATGGAGCTTTTCAACCTACTGGGTCTCATCGCGGCTACCCCTGTCATGTTTTGGGTCGGGCGGCCATTTCTCTCGGGGTTGGTGCGGGCAATCGTGCACAGGACTGTCAACATGGACACATTGATTGGTCTCGGGACCCTCACCGCGTATTTCTACAGTGCAATCCTCATATTCGTACCACAGGTACGCACCCTCCTCTCTCTTCCCGAGTACACGTACTTCGATGTCGTCATTGTAGTCATTGGTTTTGTGACGCTTGGCCGTTTTCTTGAAGCGCGGGCCAAGCGGCGCACCGGAGATGCGCTGCGTGCCTTGATTGGTTTGCAGGCAAAAACAGCACTCCTCCTTAAAGACGGTAAGGAGGTCGAAGTACCGCTTGCGGAGGTTGTGGTCGGTGACACGCTCGTCGTAAAGCCGGGCGGCAAGATACCGGTCGACGGGGTGATTCTCACGGGGGCAACCACCGTTGATGAGTCGATGCTCACCGGCGAATCCTTGCCGGTTGATAAAGCGGTGGGCGACCATGTGGTGGGGGCCACCATAAACAAGCAGGGGAGCATTACCTATCGCGCAACCGCAGTCGGCAGCGACACGGTGCTCGCCCACATCATTGACCTTGTTGCCGACGCGCAGGCCTCTCGCGCACCCATCCAGGCGCTCGCAGATCGCATCTCTGCCGTGTTTGTGCCTATTGTATTGACGCTTGCGGTGCTCTCCTTCGCGCTCTGGCTTACCGTTGGTGCGGCGCTTGTGGGGAATGTCGCAACGACACTTGGCCTCCTTGCGTTTGTGGGCATTCTCATAATCGCGTGCCCGTGTGCGCTCGGTCTTGCAACGCCGACCGCCATCATCGTGGGCATCGGCAAGGCCGCGCAGGCGGGCATACTCGTCAAAGGTGCAGGAGAGCTCGAGCGCCTCTCTAAGGTTGACACTATCGTGTTTGATAAAACCGGCACGCTCACACGCGGTACGCCGGAGGTGACCGACCTCATCGCGCTCACCGAGGAAGAACGGGTGGTGTCGGCCTTGGGCTATGCCGCAAGCCTTGAGCAAAATAGCGAGCATCCGCTCGCCGCAGCTATCGTGCGCGCAGGAGAGGCACGCGGCGCTCGCATTCGTGCAGTCGAGCAGTTTGAAGCGCTTCCCGGTGCGGGTGTTCGAGGAAAAATAGACGGCGTTGTCTATGAGGTGCGGAAAGCTGTGCCTGAGACCGATGCGCGGGTAGAGGCGCTCGAAAAAGAGGGGAAGACCGTGGTTGCACTGTTTGAAGCGAATGTGCCCACGCTCCTTATTGCGCTTGCAGATACTGTGAAGGACGAGGCGAAAGAGGCGGTTGCGGTGCTAAGACAGATGGGTTTGGTGCCCATACTCCTTACGGGCGACAATGCGCGCGCGGCAGCGCACATCGCGTACGAGGTGGGGATTACAGAGATCTTCGCCGACGTGCGTCCCAAGGATAAGGCGGCGAAGATTACTGAGCTTAGGTCGCAGGGCAAGCGTGTCGCTATGGTGGGTGACGGTATAAATGATGCGCCCGCCCTCGTCTCTGCGGACGTTGGCATCGCGATGGCAACCGGCACTGATGTTGCGATTGAGGCTGCGGGTATCACCATACTCAAGGGCGACCTTTCACGTGTGGCACGCAGTGTGCGCATCGCGCGCGCGACCTTGCGCACCGTGAAGCAGAACCTTTTTTGGGCTTTCATCTACAACGTGGTCGGCATCCCCATTGCGGCAGGCGTGCTGTATCCGGCTATGGGGATTATTCTAAATCCCGTGTTTGCAGGAGCCGCGATGGCACTCTCGAGCGTCTCCGTCGTATCAAACTCACTGCGCCTCAGAACAAAGCACCTATGACCGAACTTACCCACACACTCTATGTTTCCGGCATGCACTGCGCTGCGTGCGAGCACCTCATCACCGACATTCTGACCGAAGCGGGGGAGAAAGACGTCTCAGTCTCGCGTGTACGGGAGGAAGTGACGCTTGCGCGCACCGGCAACGAATCGGTGGGTGCACTCATTGAGCGCGTGAACCCACTCCTTGCGCCACACGGCTACGCACTCCACACCGAGCGGCCGGTGCGTGCGGCCGTCGCCTCTGAGTGGCTCATCGCGCTTCCCATCGTCGCACTGTTCGTCATGGGCTTTTTCCTCCTTGATCGGCTCGGTCTCACCTCGCTCATTGGTGGAACTGAAGCAACGCTCGGCACTGCACTCTTGATTGGCCTCATTGCATCGGTCTCGACGTGCCTTGCGGTGGTCGGCACCCTCGTCCTTTCTGTGAGTGCGACCTACGCCCACGAGGGGAAGGGTATGCGCCCCCAGCTCTACTTCCACATAGGACGCTTGGTAGGCTTCTTTCTCCTAGGTGGGCTCCTTGGTCTTGTGGGGGAGGCGGTCCAACTCTCGCTCGTGGCGAGTGCGATCCTCGGCGCTGTGGTAAGTGTTGTGATGCTCCTCCTCGGTATACAGCTTCTCGATATTACGAAGCGCGTCGGCGTGCCCACGCTTCCAAAAAAAATCTCGAGCGCTCTCTTTGGTTCGGCCTCAAAGGTAGGACCACTCGCACCCGTAGCAATCGGTGCACTTACGTTCTTTCTGCCGTGCGGCTTCACACAGTCGATGCAGCTTGTTGCGCTCTCGACCCAGAGCGCGCTACAGGGCGGGCTCACGATGCTCGTGTTTGCGCTCGGGACTCTTCCCGTCTTGGCGCTCCTGTCGTTTGGCTCACTCGACCTTGGCAAGAGCAGGTTCAAGGGCGTATTCTTTAAGAGTGCGGGCACGCTCGTCATACTCTTTGCGCTCTTCAACATTCACAACGCGCTTCTAACGCTCGGCATTATCCAGTCTTTCATTAGGTTCTAGTATGACCATACAACGTATCGCGCTCCTCATTGTCTTCGCAGGCCTCCTTGTGGCGGTGGGGTTGGTTGTGCTTGGTAAAGGAGGTGCAGGCGGCAGTACCCAAAGGGAAGCACAGGCGGGGGTTGCGACTGTCGTCGACGGGATCCAGTACATCGACATCACCGCGCGCGGCGGCTACGCACCCAAGGTGACCAAAGCCACAGCAAACACCGCAAGCATCCTACGGGTCACCACGAACAACACCTACGATTGTTCATCCGCGCTCATTATTCCGGCACTCGGGTACGAGAAGATGTTGGAGCCGACGGGCACCGCACTCATACCTGTGCCAGCCGACAAGGCGCAGGGTACCCTCGAAGGTCTCTGCTCGATGGGTATGTATCGCTTTAGTATTGTATTTGAGCCATAAACGTATGAACTCGGATTTTCGTGCGCGCGTGTTGCAAGTGGTTGCCGCTATTCCCGCTGGTGCCACCATGACCTACGGGGAGGTGGCAGGGAGGGCGGGGAATCTGCGTGCGGCTCGTGCGGTGGGCGCCATTCTGCGCACCAACCACAACCCTAATATTCCCTGCCACCGCGTGGTGGGAGGCGGGGGTCGCCTGGGTGGCTACAACAGAGGCCTTGTGAAAAAGCGAGAGCTCCTCGCGAGGGAGCGTGGGGTGCAAAGCGACTAGAGTGTCTGGTACAATGGTGCAATGGATGGCGTGGGCCCAACCTACTGCGAGACACTCATAGTGAGCAGTGGCTCGTTCCCTATTGAGTTTGTCAATACATACACGAGCTTCATACCTTTTCTGTTCGGTGTCGCGGCAATGGTGTGGCTCGTCATGAGGCGCGAGCGACGAGTTGACCTTTGGATGCTCGCGGTACTCACCTCGCTTACCGGGCTTGGTAGTGCGTGGTGGCACGGTTCGCGCACCGCAGTTGCGCTTGCGGGCGATGTTTTCCCGGGTCTCTTCTACTTCCTCCTCTTCCTCTACCTATGGCCTGCGTACCTTTTCGGGAAGTGGAGGGGCGCGCTCGTGTTCTTGGGATTTTTTGCAACGGTGTTCTTGCTGGTGCGGCTCCTTCCGTTTGGGGAGCGTAATGGCCCCCCGCAGGGCTTGTTTATGACCACATTTATATTTGCGTGCGGGCTCCTTTATGCGACGTACCGGAAGCACGGCAGAGTGGTGTGGTGGGGCATTGCGATGATCGGCTCTGCGCTCACTGCCGCATTCTTCCGCACGATAGACTTGGAAACCTGCGATATGCTCCCGTTTGGCACCCACTTCCTTTGGCACATATTCCTTGGGGGCGCGGCGTACCTCGGGGTGCGCTTCCTTTCCGCACTCACGCCAAGGTGGTCGCTTACGGGATGGCTACGCAAACTCTTGCACCTACGTGTATGAAGCTTGTGAGCCTCAATATGGAGCACGACAAGCACCTTGAGCGCGTGGTGCCTTTTTTGCAACGCGAGGAGCCGGACGTTGTGTGCCTTCAGGAGGTGCTTGAGGGAGATCTCTCGCGCCTCGGGGTGGCATTGGGGGCGCAATGGCACTTTGCGCCGATGACCCGCTTTACGCACGAGGGGCACCCGCGCCATGGGGAGGTGCAGGGGGTTGCCGTGTTTTCGCGCGTGCCTGTATTGGGGCATGAGGTGCGGTACTACTTCGGCGGCGAGGGTTCCGTGCCGGACCATTGCGAAGACGAGCGCGACTCTGTGTGGCAGGCGCTTGTCATGGTCGAGGTGGAGCTTTCCGGCAAACGGGTACGCATCGGCACCACGCACTTCATGAAAAGTTACCATGGTGCACCGGATGACTACCAACGGCGTCGACTTCCTGCACTCCTCTCCGTGTTGGAACAATACGATTCCTTTGTGGTGTGCGGTGACTTCAATATTCCTCGTGGTACCGAACTCTACTATTCATTCGCCTCGCACTACGTAGACCGTGTACCACAGCACTACGCATCTTCCATCGACCCCAACCTCCATCGCGTACCCGGGCTTCGCTACATGATAGATTATTTCTGGAGCACCCCGGATATGTCGGCAGAGGAGGTTTCGATGGTATGCGGTGTCTCCGACCACTGCGCGCTCGTGGGTATCCTCACACCCACGAATACAGAAGCGGTTGTGCGTACATCTGAACATGACTATGCAATACTTTCGGCATAGCTTCACTGGTACTCTTTGCGCGCTTGCGTGTGCAGTGGTTGTGGGAGCATTCCCGCACCCCGTCTCGGCCGCACCGCTCTCACCGGAACAAATCGCTCGCGTGGTGGAGAAGCTCATCCCTAATAGCCCCATGGTTGCCATCGCTCGATGCGAGTCGGGGTTGCGCCAGTTTGACGATTCGGGGAGCGTACTACGGGGAGGTCTGGGGAAAGCGATGATAGGTGTGTTTCAGCTCAACGAGCGCTACCACCGTGAACCGGCTCGTTCTCTCGGGTACAACATAAACAGTGTGCTGGGCAACATAGCGTACGCACGCGAGCTCTACCGTACCGAGGGGGTCTCGCCGTGGGCATCTTCCGAGCACTGCTGGAGTAAGGTGCAGTCGCCTGCGACGCTCACTAAAACCCTTCGCTACGGAATGACGGACGACGAGGTGGCACTCCTCCAGACGCTCCTCAACAAGGCCGGGTACCGCGCGGTAGCGGAAGGAGGTGAAACAACCTACTTCGGCACTGCGACGTTTCGAGCCCTCACACGTTTTCAGTGTGCGCATGACATTGGGTGCGCGTTTGCGAAAGGGAATGAGTACGGACGAGTAGGTCCACGTACGCGTGCCGCGCTTATGGAGCGTGGATAAAAGTAACGAGACCCACCTGTGGACAACGAAGTGGAAGAATTGTGTATATGGCGTACGCTGGAGGAAGCTACGCCTGTGCGTGCGTTTATCTATAATATTAACTCCATGCCCCAACTCCCCGCCCGGTGTATCGTTCCCGTTACCCTCGCAGTGCTCACGCTCCTCATGGGTGTTGCGTCGCTCCAAAGCGTGCCCGGTATCCCTGAAACACCTCGGGTGGATGCACACGGTACTCTTCCCGCAGACCAGTTGCCGGGTGACCTCCTCGGCTACGCATGGAGTTCCAATTTTGGCTGGGTCAGCTTCAGCTGT
>CAYLHB010000008.1:0-24695 GCA_964383505.1 uncultured Candidatus Saccharibacteria bacterium | reverse complement strand
CCGCACCGTGTCCGACGAGGATGTGTTCTATGTACAAGAGCTCATCAATAACCGACCACGAAAAGCACTTGATTGGGCGACACCAAATGAAGCACTATTAGTATCGTTCGGCTAGCAAGTTGAATTCAGCACTTGAAACGTTAAAAATTTCAAACTCATTCTTTCTGAGACTGACGCACTCACTAAGGACGCAAGCGTCCTTAGTGAGTGATGTACAATCATCTCGTGCGACAGGTGTGGACTAAATCTTTCCCACCAAGTCGACACCCGGCTTGAGTGTGTCCTTTCCCGGCTCCCATGCTGCGGGGCACACGAGGCCGCCATGCTCGTGCACAAACTTCGCGGCTTGAAACTTTCGGAAGAGCTCCACGCCACTGCGCCCGATTCCGTCTGCGGTGACCTCCATCGCTTGGAGCACCCCTTTGGGATCAATGATGTAACTGCCACGCAGGGTTACCCCATCCTCTTCAAGGTATACCCCAAAGGCGCGCGCGAGTGTACCTGTGGGGTCCGCGAGCATGGGGAAGGTCACCTTGCCGACCGCTTTGCTTGTCTCGTGCCACGCGCGGTGCGTCCAGTGGGTGTCGGTGGAGACCGAAACAATTTCCGCCCCCTCTTTCTTGAATTTTTCATACAAATCCGCCATTTCCTCAAGCTCTGTAGGGCAGACAAAGGTGAAGTCCGCGGGGTAGAAAAAAAGTATGAGCCACGAACCTTTATAGTCGGCGAGCTTCACCTGTTTCATGGCGCCGGCGTGGTAGGCCTTTCCCTCAAATTCGGGGATTTGCTTACCGACCTTGACATTACACTCGTAAAAGTTGTCGAATTCGTCTTCCATGGTGTGTGTGTGTTAATGAGTAGATGATGCAAGTATACGGAAGAATTGTGAAAGAAGCTAGAAGTGAGCCATGGGAGGTATTCAAAAGTTTCGGACGGTAGCTACTTATGTGGGTTGGAGGCGTGTAGTGGTGCAAAAAAATTCCTAACTACTAATTTCTAAAGATGTTTCATACTTACCGTTGGATGTCCGTGAACAATTTTTAATCGCGTACGAGGGGGACAAAAATGAAACCGTCAAACTTTTCAATAGTAGTATCTCCGCGGGATTTCTTGATGACGCGCCAGATTGAATCGCGAATGGGAATGACCATCACTCCTCCGCTTCGTAACTGGGCGACAAGCTCTTCCGGCAGGTTCCGCGCCGACGCAGACACAAGTATCTTGTCGAACGGTGCCTCCTCGGGTATGCCGTAGTGGTGCGAAGCGTGCCGCAAAGTGACGTTCTCGAACGCATACTTCGCAATATTATTCGCCCCAAATGCGAGTATCTCCTCAATGCGTTCGACCCCGTAGATATGCCCGCGCGACCCTACCGAGTGTGCCAACAGCGCGGTTGACCAGCAGGAGCCGGTGCCCACATCAAGGATTCGCTCGCCTTCTTTGGGCGAGAGAAGCTCCAGCATAAAGGCGACGGTGGAGGGCTGGCTTATGGTCTGTTGGAGGCCGATAGGGAGTGCGCTGTCTTCGTACGCGTCAGGGAGGTTCCATTCGCCCACGAAATCACGGCGATCCACCTCCTCAAACGCCCTTATGATGCGCGGGGTCACGAGCGTCCCTTTGCGGACGAGGCGTTGTACGAGTTCGTGCATGGTGTCATGCTACAGGTCCTTCCTCCTATGGGCAAGCGTGGGAGAAATGCCGCCACTCTGCTACAATGCACCCATGAGCTGGCTTACAGGCATCGTATTCTCTGTCGTGACCGCGCTTGCGCCTGTGTTTTACGCGGTACCTGATTTGATTTCAGCCTTGGTGGGGGATGGGCGGGACAAGGAGAGCATCGTAGTGGTGCCCACGGACACCTCGCCGTCACGCATCGATGCGCCACACGAAGCCGAACTTGTCCCTGACGAAGTGGCGAACGTGGAGCCCAATGAGACACCCCCTCCCCCTGCGGCGCTTCCAGCCATCAAAGAGCCACCAACCGTACAAGAGCAGGTGACCGCCGCAACACCGCTCTCACTTCCTGCTACGAATACTGTACGGATGCGCGCGGCTCTGTATCCCGATGGTGTGTACGGTGCGACGAATGCTGAGCGGTACCGCGAAGGGCTTCCCATCCTCAAGCGGAACGCGCTCCTCGACCGTATTGCACAGGTCAAGGTGGACGATATGTTTGCACGCCAGTACTTTGCACACGAGTCACCGAGTGGCGACAATGTAGCCGACCTCGCGAAGCAGTATGGGTACTCTTTCCTCACGGTCGGAGAAAACCTTGCATCCGGTTCCTTTAGCGACAATCGGCATGTGGTACAGGCGTGGATGGACAGTCCCGGACATCGTGCGAATATCTTGAGCGGGAAGTACAAAGAAATCGGCATTGCGGTAAAAAAGGGAACCTACAAGGGCTACGAAATATGGATGGCGGTACAGGCGTTTGGGCTCTCAAGTAAGGTATGTACCGCACCTGATAAAGATACGCACGCTCGTATTGAGCAGGAAAAAGTGCAACTCGGTGAGCTCTTTGAAGCGGTGGGTGAATCGGAAGCGACACTGCGCGCGACACGTCGGTCGAGCACCAGCTACGAAGAACTCTACAAGGCATACGTTGATGAGGTAAACAGGTACAATTCGGAGTTGGGTGCACTTAAGAAACAAATGGATGAGTACAACAATACGGTCACCAGTTTTAATGAATGTCTATCGGCGCATCTGAAGGAGTCGTAGATGCGAAGCTTGTGCCTGTGTCGGTTGCACCACCCCCCTCAACGGTTGTGGTAGCAATACTCTCACCTCCGCGCACAGGTTCATTTTCTACTGTTGATGCCGGCGCCTCTCCAGGGGGTGTTTCGTCGGGTGTGACCGGCAGAAGCCGACCCCCCTCATCTTTTCCGAGCGAGAAATCGGAGGTACGCACATTTTGCCGGAGTACGCCAAATCGGTCGGTGCCCATACTCACCGAGTGGAGCACCGTACCTCCCGACACCTCGCCCGTCACTTCCACACGCGCCCCCTCACGTACTTCAATGCTCACAAACGGCAACAGCACCTCGCCTCCACTTGAAAGTGCAATGGTTGAACGCTCCGTATCGACTCCAATGAGAATCGCGGTGGTGGCATCTTCAACAAGCGTGTACTGCAAAGGTGCGCGCGTTATCGGGTAGGGGAGTGTGTCGGCGTTTGATGCTTCCCACGCAAGCTCGATGTCGGGGTAGGTGCCTGGGCGGAGGCGCTTAGTGCACACAAGCAGCCTCGTTTCATTGTTTTCAGGCGCCACACAATTAAGGGGCACGAGTTCGCCATCCGCTTCAACCGCACGTACCTCTACAAGCGCAAGCGTAGATGTTGCGTGTGGGGCGACCTGCACGTAGAGCGTCCCACGCGGAACCAAGGATCGAATGCTAAGGGCGGCACACGCAACGCTCACTACGAGCACTAACGCTACACTCCCCACCCTACGAACAGCTCGTTTCATCCTGTCAGTATACGGGAGGGTGAGGGTGGCGTGAATGGCGTGTGTGTCATTGCACTGTTTTGTATCTCATGGTGCGCCATTTCACTTACAAACGCTACCTCTGGTATACTTGCCGTATGGACGAGGTGCTCAAGATGGACGTATTCTTTTTTGTCACCACAATCGCGGTTGCGCTTGTCGGACTTCTTGTGAGCATCGCGGGGTTGTTCGTTCTCGCGATACTTCGTGATTTGCGCGATATTGTCCGCATCGCCAAGCGTGAAGCACAGGATATCGTGGCCGATTTTGATGAGATACGCGAAGACATTAGGGAGGGGGTGCACGATGTACGCGAGTCGGTGGTGGGGGGAGTGAAAACAGCCACCAAGACTGCGAGTGCGGTGGTGGGGTCGGGAGCGGGGGAAACCCTCACGCTCCTGCTCGAATCGCTTCTGGAAGCTCGGGCGCGTAAGCGCGGAACACGTTCGAGGCGGGGTACTAGGTAGCGCGCAAATCAATTACATAATTATCAAGACACATAACATATTTGTACGTATGCCAGCAAAAAAGGTGAAGCAGGGTGATGGGGTGGGCGTCGGTGTAGCGCTTGGTGCGGCGCTCGCAGGCGTGGTTGCAACGGGGTTCTATCTCTACGGTTCCAAGGGTGTGGACAATCGCAAAAAGGTTCGCGCGTGGACGATTAAGGCGAAAGGGGAGGTGCTTGAGCAGTTTGAGAAAATGCAGGAGCTTTCAAAGGAGTCCTACACGCAGGCGATTGACAAGGTAACCGCAAAGTACGCGAAGCTCGCATCGGTCGGCGAAGCGGAAGCAACGAAGCTCAACAAGGAGCTCAAGCGCTATTGGAAAGAGATCGAGACGGGAGTGACCAAAAAGAAGCCGAAGAAAAGTGCGCCAACCAAGGCCACGTCTGAGGCACAGTAGGGAATTTCATGACACCTGTGGAACGCCGCGCTGTGCGGCGTTTCCGTATGGTACAGTGGAGCTATGCAAGACAGTCGTGTCGAGCGCTACTTTTTCGTTGCGGTCTTCCTGTTTATCATTTTGCTTGCGGGAGCGATTGTGTACCCATACCTTGGAGCTCTTGTATTCGCGGGTGTGATTGCGGTGCTCGTTCACCCCGTTCACTTGCGCATCGAACGGCGCGTCCACCACAAGACTCTGTCAGCACTTCTTACAGCATTCCTCTCGGCGCTTATCATTATTCTTCCTGCGGTCGGCGTGAGCTATCTTGTGTTCGTTGAAGTGCAGGGGATGAGTGTTGCGATGCAGCGCAGCGGACTTACCAGCATCCACAGCATATTCGCTCCGCTCACCGACCACATAAACCATGCGCTCCCCTCAGGGTTAACAATCAACCTGGAGGAGGTGGTGCGCGAGGGGGCTATGTGGATCTCCTCGCACATAGGTGCACTGTTTACGAGCACCGCGGGCATGGTGCTGCGTCTTTTTGTAGCGTTCATCGCCCTCTACTACTTTTTGAAGGACGGCCATAGGTTTCGCAAGGTATTCGTCAGGTTCTCACCGCTTAGCGACGAAGCGGATGAGGAGGTGCTCAAGCGACTCGATCAGGTGGTGCACTCGCTCATTCGAGGCACGCTTCTCATCGCGGTGCTCCAGGGTGCACTCACCGGCATTGCGCTCTGGGCTGTTGGCATTCCCAATCCTGCGCTCTGGGGGGTGGTGGCGACCATAGGAGCGATTATTCCCAATGTGGGCACAGGCATTGTGTTTGTTCCCGCCGCGCTCTTCCTCATCGTCACAGGGCAGTACGCGGTGACGGTACTCCTCGCGCTGTGGGGTTTCCTCGTGGTCGGCCTCATTGACAACATATTCCGACCCCAGCTCATCGGACGAGATGTCTCCATTCACCCACTCCTCGTTTTCCTCTCCGTGTTGGGCGGGCTCGCGTTTTTTGGGGCATCCGGCTTTCTCATAGGGCCGCTTGTGTTCGGCGTCCTCGTGGCGCTTGCAGACATTTACGCAAATAAGATGCATATTGAGCGCTCGGTGCTCCACGATGGTGAGCCGAACGCCTTAGAGGTTGAGCGCAAGGCGGATACCTAGTAGCTTGAATTGAGTCGGTACCCCATTCCGCGCACAGTTTCAAGAATGTCTTTTCCGTGGCGCGGGTCCAACTTTTTTCGTAAGTTCTTCAAATGCACATCCACCACGTTGCTGAAAGAGTCAAAGTCAAACCCCCAGAGGTGGTCGAGTATCGTCTCCCTGTCCACCACCTCGTCGGGGTGACGCATGAAGTACTCGAGGAGCGCGTACTCCTTGGCGGTGAGTCTCATCGGTTTTCCATTTGAGCTTGCTGTTTTTGTCCTCGTATCGAGCGTCATCGCTCCCACCACGAGCTCGACGGGGAGCGACTCACGAGGTCGTCGTAAGAGGGCTTTAAGCCGTGCGAGGAGCTCCTCAAACGCAAACGGCTTGACGAGGTAGTCGTCCGCTCCGCTGTCGAGCAGAAACACCTTGTCATCCACCATATCTTTTGCAGTGAGCACAAGGATGGGGATGCTCACGCCATCCCCACGCACCGCCTTACAGACATCCTTTCCCTGTCTGCCGGGCAACATAAGGTCGAGTATGACCACATCGTACTCGTTGCGGTACATGAGAATTCTTTGTTCCGCCTTGAGACCGTCTGCAATCCAGTCCACTGCATACCCCTCAAGCTCAAGAACCTTCTTGACGGCGGATGCGATACGTTCTTCATCTTCTACTAAGAGTACGCGCATAGTCTTGAACGGTTACGTGTCTATACTACTCTTCAAACGCTACCTGCACCTATATGAAGAGTACATGAACATTCAGTTTTGCAAGTCACGTTCATGTACGGTTCATGCACGTTCATGTACCGTCACTCTTTATATGGTTCACATGCACACTTACGCAGGCCGTACGTCCGTATGAATCGTCCTCGCCATCCACATGCTCCCCACACACACCGCGCCATACCTGCACATGTGGTGGAGCGCGAGTGCGACACCCTTGCGAAGGCATTGAGTGACCTCGTTGCTCGTGATTTAACCGGCAATGTGGACTTTTCAAAAGGTGAGAGTTCATTTGCCCAGCTTCGTTTCGCCCTCGTATCATTCCTTCGCGAGGTGAGGGGTAGGGTGACCGAGCTCCATGACCGGGCGGCACAGCACGAAACGGTGCTCCGAAGTATCGGTGAGGGCCTCTATGTTGTTGACAAAGACTACCGCGTGCTCCTCATGAACCCCCGGGCACGAGAGGCGCTCGGGCTTGAGGGGACCCACATCATAGGTCGGCCCCTTGGGGAGGTGGTGCGGCTCGAGGATGAGCGAGGCACACCCATTCCCGTCGAAAAACGACCAATAGGCGAGGCACTTCGTGCGCGCGAGACCATCACCTATAGCACCACCGACAGGCTCCTCTACTTGGTGAACAAGAAAACCGGTACGCGGTTCCCGGTGACCGTGACCGTTGCACCCGTCATAAGTCGGGGTGAGACGGTGGCCGCTGTGTCGGTGTTTCGCGATAGCTCGGCTGAGCTTGAGGTGAGGCGCGCAAAGGATGACTTTATTTCGCTCGCGAGCCACCAGCTTAGAACCCCACTCTCAATAGTCTCGCTCAATTTGGAAATACTCGAACGTTACTACCGCGATACCATTCCCACAGATGTTGCGGAGCACCTTAAGGAGATAGCGCACGCGTCGCGCCGCATGCAACGGCTGGTAAACGCCATCTTGAATGCCTCGAGAATAGAGATGGGCTCGATTGAGCCCTCGCTCTGTAACCTCGACATTGGTGCGCTCGCACAGTGCGTGATAGGTGAGAACGGAAAGCTTCTGGAGGAGAAGGCGCTTACTGTCGCATACCATACGCCGGAAAAGCCACTCATTGTGTATGCTGACTCCCAGCTTGTTGAGGTGGTGCTCGACAACATTCTTTCCAATGCGGTCAAGTATAGTTTCAATAACACAACTGTGCGTGTGGAGTTTCAGGAGCTCCCCACCGGCACGGTGGTGTCGGTGAGTAACCATGGGAGGGGTATACCCGCCTACCAGCGCCAGCGCATTTTCTCGAAGCTCTTTCGCGGCGACAATGCGGAAGAGGCGGCGGAAGACGGGACGGGCCTTGGCCTCTACATCGCACGCTCCCTTGTAGAAAAAATGGGGGGTTCGATTTGGTTTACCTCGGAACAAGGCGACGTGACGACGTTCTTCGTGCGGCTTCCGCGCGCAATGCCACACTAACGTTCACCAGTCCTTCATGCGCGGTTCGCTAGCATCGACCATGTGCGGAGGTCGAACGCACCACTGGTTAGAAGGCACACCATCACACCATGAAACAGGCATTTTTAAAAATGGATGAGGAAAATCTCGTCACCGATATGCTCTACGAGCTCGATGAGATAGATGCGCAGGTAAACGAGCTTCAAGCGCTCTATACGGTACGCATGCTAGAGTCGGGCGGCAGAGATGCGACAGAGGAGTATGAGAATGAGATAGAGGACATTAAGCAAGAAATAGGGGTACTGCGCGAGGAGCTTCGAGACGACGTGGGTGAGCGAGCCATGGACAAAAGGTCGTTTGTGAGGAGGGCGCAAGAGGCACTCATGCATGTGCGTCGCACGCTCGGTTCGGTTCGAAGGCAGTTTCTGTATCGGTACTAGCGATGGGCGACAACCGGTGACAGGTACCCCTTTCTTAAGACACCTCTTCTGAGACTTTCAGTGTAGCATACTGACCGGTACCCCGAATTTTGCACACATTTCTCTACGACATTAACAGTGTAGTCGTAGAATATACGTATGAAAAAGTCATACCGCATTGCGCCAGATCTCAAGGCGCAGATTATCAACCGTATCAAGAATGACGGCATACCTGTTGCGCAAGCGGCAAAGGACCATGGTGTCAGCGAAGCGACCATATACACCTGGCTCGGAAAGAAAGCGGAAGGTGGTCCTACGATGCTTGAGATAGCAAAACTCCGCAGGGAGAACTCAATGCTGAAAGAGCTTGTGGGAGAGATCACCCTCAAGCTATCCGAAACCCCAAAAAAGAGATGATCGGGGGTAGCACGACCCCAAAGACAGTACTTGCGTCGAAGATGGGTATCTCACGACGGAGTATGTACTACCGTCCCAAGATGCCCGACAGAGATTGGGCACTCAAGGTGCAAATCGAGAAGGTACTACGCGCACACCCCTCGTACGGTCACAAGCGACTTGCCATACACCTCTCGATCAACAAGAAACGTGTACTTCGAGTGATGCATCTCTTTGGGCTTAAACCGTACCGCAGGAGAGGCAAGAAGTGGCACAAACCAAGGGAGAAGTACGCAATCTACCCAAACCTTCTCCTTGCGTACCATCCTGAGTATGAGCACCACATCTGGGTTGCCGACTTCACGCACATACCGTTCAAAGGAAGGTGGGTGTACGTTGCGACCGTGATGGATCTCTTCACACGGTCCATCGTTGGTTTCAGTATCCTTCTGAACCACAGTCGGTTCCTCACCATTAATGCGCTCTTGTCTGCCGTGCAGTATGCACCACGACCAGTGATCTTCCACTCTGACAACGGGAGTGAGTATGACGCGGAAGATTTCATCACCATCCTCTCATCGCTCGGTGTGCAGATTTCTCGGTCGGCACCGAGTTGTCCGTGGGAGAACGGGTACCAGGAGTCATTCTACGGGAAATTCAAAGTTGACTTGGGTGATCCTGAACGGTTCGCTACGTTGGGCGAACTGGTGTACGAGATCTACCAAACGATCTACATGTACAACCACTCGCGCATCCATACCGTGCTCCTCATGTCGCTGAAAGAGTTTGCCGCGCGACACAAATCCGTTACAATCAAACATGTAGAGAAGAGTGTGCAATGAAAGGGGTACCTTTCATCATCATGTCTGAAAAAAATGCAACTCTATTTTTGCTCTTGTTTTTTCTAGGTTCCCTGTTACTGGTGGTTTTTCCATAATTTTAATCTATTTTTCTAACGATACCCTTATCAGCATCGATCTCTACGACGTCTCCATCTTTTAGTACTTTTGTGCAATTACCTGTACCCACAATACAAGGTTTCGCTGTTTTAGGGCAATCGAGTCGCACCACATACTCAGGCAAGTGGGTTGACACCGATAAGCAGTTGTGTTAGCGGAGGGGGAGGGATTCGAACCCTCGATCCAGTTGCCCGGATGCCGCATTTCGAGTGCGGTGCCTTCGACCTCTCAGCCACCCCTCCGTAGCGGTTGATGGTACCACCTTTTGCCGAACTCGTAAAAAGAATGTATAGTTCGTGGCGCAACAGTACATAGGTGTGTGCACATACCACGGCCCCATCGTCTAACGGTTAGGACAGCGCCCTTTCACGGCGTAAATCGGGGTTCGATTCCCCGTGGGGTCACAATGACTTAAAGCCTGACGCGAAAGCGTTGGGTCCCTAGTCATTGCAGGGTCCGGACGGGGAATCGAAGGGCGGAGCCGGTACACAAGATGAGAGTAGCGAGTGCTTGTCGGCGAGCCGGGGTCGAGAGTGCTTAGTGTTTGAAGAGCTTTGCTCCGAACAACACTTAGCAACTCGTGACCGATTCCCCGTGGGGTCACAAAAAGAAACTTCGCGCTCAGAGAGCACGAAGTTTCTTTTTGTGAAGATTTGCATGCCTTTACGCGAACCTTTTTCGAGAGCTAATCGCACGCTCCGCATGCGTGGTGGCTTCAGACCAATGCGTACGCTCCACTTGCGTGGCAACTCTCACAATCCGACCACTGACCTGACCCCAAAAATTTAGACACTCATTCTGGATAGCATTATCCGGTAAACTGAGTGCATATGAAAAAGCACCGTATCGCTCCCGAGGTAAAGGAGCAGATTATTAATCGCATTAAGAACGACGGGGTCACGGTAGCTACTGCCACCAAAGACCACGGCATCAGTGAAGCCAGCATCTACGACTGGCTCGGGAAGAAAGTGAAAGGTGGCCCCACCATCCTTGAGTTCAACAAGCTGAAGCGTGAGAACGAGGAGCTCTTGCGTCTCCTCGGGGTCGTCACCCTCAAACTCTCGGAATCCCAAAAAAAGAAGTGATTGATACCACGACGCTTACCACGAGCGATCGGGCCAAGCTACTCGGTGTCTCACGCGGCACCCTGTACTACACCCGCAAGAAGCCCCCGAAGGACTGGGAGCTCACGCAGTGTATCGAAATGGTGCTGCGTAACCACCCCGGGTACGGGTACCGACGCGTCGCACTCGCACTTCACGAGAACAAGAAGAAGGTGCAACGAGTGATGCGCCTGTACGGTATCAAGGCATACCGACGCAGGGGAAAGAAGTGGAAGAAACCTAAGAAACAAGCGGTGGTGTACCCGAACCTGCTTCTAACTACGACACCTCAACACCCCGGTCACATATTGGTCGCTGACTTCACGCATGTGAATTGGCGCGACACTGTGGTATACATTGCAACCGTTATGGATGTGTACACGCGAACCATCGTCGGTATGAGCGTGCTCACGAATCACGCAACGGTACTCGTGACCCAAGCACTATACGCCGCACTCCTCGACCACCCGCGACCGATCATCTTCCACTCGGATAACGGGAGCGAGTACGACAGTGCAGAGTTCAAGGAGCTGCTCACCGCCGCAGGCATCACTATCTCCCGCTCACGTCCGGGCTGTCCGTGGGAGAACGGGTACCAGGAGTCCTTCTACGGCAAGTTTAAGGTTGACCTTGGGGACCCGAATCGTTTCGACACCCTTGGTGAGTTAGTACATGCTCTTTATCAAACCATGCACACATACAATACAAGTCGTATCCATACGGCTCTCAAACAGGCGCCATGAGCCTTCGCCAGGCAGTATGCTACACTGAAAGTCTCAGAAGAGGTGTCTTAAGAAAGGGGTACTTGTCAAGTCGCAGTATAACGTTGATCTAGCGAAACACCCCGCCTAGAGGGCGGGGTGAGTGTGTCGGTGTAGTTGCTCAATTTCTTTTGAAATTGCGGCAATCAAGTATCTCCTTTGTTCTTGAGTAAGTTCCACGCGCCCGTGTTTAAGCGCGTCAACGAATGGTCGCGTGTAGCACAACTCCCACACGGTCTCACGTACACTTTTGTTGAAGTGTAGATCCGGCAGTGTGACCACTGCGTGGTGTATGTTCCCGGAGTGGCATAAGCGTGCATATTCCTTAAGCAACTCGTAATCGGACGCTTTGCTCGTAGTGCTTGCGGGAGCACGCTTCAGATAGCCCACAAGCTTGATACCGCACGCGAGCAGGAAAAGCACAATCCAATGTTCCATGGCAAATCTCCGTTAGAGCCCTCCCACAGCCTACATGCACCGTATTTGCTGTCAATTTTGACCCTTCATGCAACAAGGGGTACACTGTACTCTCATCATGCGCCAGTCACGCTTGTTTACACGTGCGCGAAGGGAAGTACCGAAGGATGAGGTGTCAAAGAACGCCCAGTTGCTCATTCGTGCGGGTTTCATTCATAAGGAGTTTGCGGGAGTCTACAGCTACCTTCCGCTCGGTTTACGAGTTCTACAGCGCATCGCAACCATCATTCGGGAAGAAATGGAGTCAATCGAAGGAGTGGAGCTCCTCATGCCCGCTTTGCACCCGTTGGAGCTCTACGAAACCACAGGGAGAGCGGGAATTGATGTGCTCTTTCACACCGAGCTCGTTTCCAGCGGAAAGTTGGTGCTCGGGCAAAGCCACGAAGAAGTTATTGTCCCGCTCGCCAAAGAGTATATATCCTCGTACCGTGATCTCCCGCGTGCCATATACCAAATTCAAACTAAATTTAGAAACGAGAAGCGGGCGAAGTCGGGGGTAATGCGAGGTCGTGAGTTCCTCATGAAAGACCTCTACTCCTTTCATGCTGACGAAGCGGATTTTGAGACCTACTACGAGCGCACCACGGAAGCGTATAAGCGAGTTTTTGCACGCGCAGGTATCGGGCCTCAGACCTTTGTCACCTATGCGTCGGGTGGCACGTTTTCCAAGTTTTCACATGAGTTTCAAACGTTGACTGAAGCGGGTGAGGATACCATATACGTCTGCGAGAAGTGCCATGTTGCCATTAACAGTGAAATAAAGGAAGACCAACCGAGTTGCCCCTCGTGCGGCACCTCGATTCACGACCTTTCTGAGCACACCGCAATAGAGGTGGGCAACATTTTTCCGCTCAAAACTCGTTTTTCCGATGCGTTTGGTCTTACCTACAAAGCAATGGATGGAACAGAGAAATCCGTGGTGATGGGTTGCTACGGGATAGGGTTAGGGAGGCTCATGGGCACCGTGGTTGAGCTTCGAGCGCAGGAACACTCGCTCGTATGGCCTCGTGAGCTCTCACCCTTTGCGGTGCACATACTTGCGCTTGGTGACTCGGAGGTGGTGCGACGCGCCGCGTTTAACCTGTACGAGCTGTGTAGTAAGCATGGCATTGAGACACTTTACGACGATAGGGATATGCGCGCAGGGGAAAAACTTGCGGAGAGCGACCTTATCGGCATCCCGCTACGTATTGTGATTGGTGAGCGCTCTCTCGCATCAGGCGCGTATGAACTTGTCGACCGCGAGCGAGGTGAGACCACGCACGTGGCGCAAACTGAACTCCTTACTGTGCTCACCACACACCTCTCACGCACCCCTGCGCTTGGTCTGTAAGCGACCCACCATGTCACTCTTTTCTCGCATCTACTCTCAACTGTCGCATGATATCGGCATAGACCTCGGTACCGCAAACACGCTTGTGTATTTGAAGGGTAAGGGCATTATTATCAATGAGCCTAGTGTGGTTGCGCTCAATCAAAAAACCAACCAGGTAGTGGCGGTGGGAAAAAGCGCAAAAGATATGCTTGGTCGTACGCCTCAGCACATTCGTGCGGTACGCCCACTCGTGGGAGGGGTTATTTCCGACTTCGAGGTGACGGAAGAGATGCTCGCATACTTTCTTGGAAAAGCACAGCAGGGTGCCCGCGCACTCTTTGGACCCCGCGTGGTCATAGGTGTTCCCTCCGGCATTACCAACGTTGAGACACGCGCGGTGCGTGACGCCGCAAAGAATGCGGGTGCCCGCGAGGTACATATTGTGGAAGAGCCGATGGCTGCTGCGATCGGCATGCGGCTACCCGTGCATGAGCCGCGCGGTACCATGATTGTGGACATTGGGGGCGGTACCACCGACATTGCGGTGCTTACGCTCAAAGGCATTGTCGTGTCCCGCTACCTCCTCACAGCAGGAGACAAGCTCAACCAAGACATCGCCAACCACATTCGCGATGAGTTTAAGGTGGTGGTGGGAGAGCGAACGGCGGAAGAGCTAAAGCACAGTATTTGTTCAGTCACCGAGCACAGCACGATGGCTGAGCAAGCGGTACGCGGGCGCGACCTCATCACCGGTCTTCCCAAAGAGGTGATGATTACCGACGAAGACATTCGGAACGCAATCGGTGCTTCGGTGGAACACATTATTGAGTCGATTAAGGAGGTACTCGAAGCGACCCCGCCGGAAATAGTCGCTGATGTGATGCGTGATGGTATACACCTTACCGGTGGAGGTGCACTTATCCGTGGCGTGCCCGAGCTCCTCACCCACCTCCTTGAGGTACCGGTGCACCGTGCGGAAGACCCGCTCACCTCGGTCGTGCGTGGCACCGGTATTATCGTGGAGCGTCTCGGTGCATTCCATGAGATACTTGTTGATGATGAAGCGCTTACCGTTCGGACCACATCATAGACGTGTGCGCTGGCTCGCGGGTCCCGCACTCTTTGTTGCGTGCGCTGCACTTCTTGCCTATGCCCCGTTCCATCTTCCCGAGTCGGTTCGGGTGTTCGTGCAAGATAGTGCTACACCACTCTTGAGTGCGCGGGTAACCCTTACCTCTGCGGTCATCGCCCTCTACGAGACAGTTGAATCAAAGGAGTCGCTCGTGCGAGAAAACGCTCGCCTCTACGAAGAACTCTCCGCACTTCGTCAAGCAAACTTTATGACGGACATTCTTGCGTCTGAAAACAAGAGACTCCGCGAGCTCATCTACCAGCAAGCAGAACACACACCCGGACACACCGCAACAGTGCTCGCGGGACCCATAGGAAATCTCTATGAGTCACTCCTCATCGACAAAGGTGCGCGCGATGGGGTACAGGAGCACGCGCTCGTGCTTGTAGGTGAGCATATTGCGCTCGGGTATGTGGAACAGGTCGCCGAAAAGAGTGCTCGCGTAGCTCTTTTTTCCGCACCGGAGCAAATGTTTGAGGTGTTGGTGGGGAGAGCATCAACGACGCGTGTACTGGCACAAGGGCTTGGAGGCGGTGGCTTCTCTGTGCAACTCCCTCGCAATGTACCGATAGAAGTGGGAGATCCGGTACTCCTACCCACGGAGTATCCCTACCTTCTCGCGCACGTTGAATCGCTTACAGGGGAGCTCTCCGATCCATTTGTAACCGCGTGGTTCAAATCCCCCGTTTCATTTCATGAGGTTCGCACGGTGACCGTTCGAAGCGAGACCTGGATTCCCACGGTAATGGAATCGTTGCCATAATCTTTACCTATGCTCTCACACACCACCTCACATCACCATACCCTCACCATACGAATCGCGAGCGGCACCATGGCGCTTGTGGCACTATGGTTTGGCAATATGTGGCTCCTTGCGGGGTGTGTTGTGGTACTCGTCTTTCTGCACGCGTACGAGGTGTTTGCCGTGACCGCGATGTTTGACACACTCTACTCAACCGGGTCTGATCGACACGCGTGGATTCTGACCATTCTCGCGCTCTTGTTCGCAGCCGTCGCAATGCTCGCACAACGGTACGTGCGCTCCGGAGAGGTATCCTACACGTTATGAAACGAAGGAGTATTGTGAACGAAATATCGCCCGACGAGATACTTATCGAGACGCACAACCTCTCGTCGCTTGATGCTGACCGTCTGGAGGGCCGACTCGAGTACCCGATAGGACACGGAACACTTGTTGCGGTGTACCTAGTGTGTGCGGTTATCGGCCTCCTACTGTTCGGGCGCATCGGCCAGCTTGTCATAGTACATGGTGCCTCGTACGTGGCGCAAGCCGAGAGCAACCGGCTTGAGAGCTCGCTCGTGTTCGCAGAGCGTGGGCTCGTGCTCGACTCGAGAGGAGTTGAGCTTGCATGGAACACGATTTCCGGAAGTACCACGAATGCACACAGTGTGCGTGCGTACAGCACGCACCCGGGTCTTGGGCACGTGCTCGGCTATGCGCGCGCTCCCCAGCGTGACGCTTCGGGAGTTTACTACCAGTACTCCTTCGTAGGTGTAGCCGGTGTCGAGCTTTCCTTTGATGAGATCCTGCGCGGGGTCAACGGCAAGCGTGTGATGGAAACCAACGCTCAATCGGGCATGCTTTCCGAAAGCGTGCTCGTCGAGCCGGTGCATGGCAATAACGTGACGCTCACGTTGGATGCGGAGCTCACGAGCGCACTCTACACCATGCTCGGTGAACTGGCACAACGTATTCCGTTTCGAGCGGGTGCCGCCGCAGTAATGGACGTTCACACGGGAGATCTCCTCGCACTCACGAGCTTCCCTGAGGTACCCTCGCGTGTGTTTACCGAAGGGAACGCAAGCGAGCTTGCGAGCTATCAAAATGATGATCGTCAGCCATTCCTTGACAGGGTGCTGGGGGGAGTATTTACCCCCGGTTCTGTGGTAAAGCCGGTGGTGGCGTACGGTGCACTTAGTGAAGGAGTGGTGACGCCTTCCACCACATTTCTCTCGACTGGCGGGCTCCTCGTCGCAAATCCGTACGTCCCCGGCCAGTACACCCGTTTTGCAGACTGGAAAGCGCATGGGGTGGTGAATGTACGCCGCGCCCTTGCGGTTTCAAGTGACGTGTATTTCTACCATGCAGGTGGCGGGTTCGGTTCTGCACGAGGCATAGGTATAGGTAATATCGAAAAGTACGCGCGCATGTTTGGTTACGGGAGCGTCACAGGCATCAGCCTTGCAGGAGAGAAAAGTGGCACGGTACCAAGTCCCGCGTGGAAGCGCCGGGTATTTCCTGATGATCCCGACTGGCGGCTCGGCAACACGTACCATACCGCCATCGGTCAGTATGGCTTTCAGGCAACCCCGCTTCAGGTGCTTCGCGCGACCGCGGCATTTGCAAACGGTGGGTACCTCGTGCGCCCGCGTCTCGCGCAGGGGGAGGAAATCGTCAAAACCCATGTTGCGGAACACGCCGAGCACCTGGCGGTAGTGAAAGAGGGTATGCGCCAAGCTGTCACCGAGGGTACCGCGCTTGTGCTCAATGTGCCCTACGTAGAAGTTGCGGCAAAAACAGGTACCGCGGAGCTTGGAGTGCACAAAGAGTATGTCAACTCATGGGTGACCGGATACTTCCCCTACAAAGAGCCGAGGTACGCATTTGTGATTCTTATGGAGCGCGGTCCCCGCGCGAATCTGATCGGCGCTTCCTCAGTGGGACGCACACTCCTCGATTGGCTCCATGAGCATAGGCCCGAGTACCTGGGACTTGCGCCGGAGTAAGGAATGTAGTCTGTTGTTTTGTGAGCAACCGACCGCATGGTATAGTACGCGAAATCAGCATTATGAACGATACCAGCGAGTACCTTTCTCAAGAAAAGTACGATGAACTAAAAAAGGAACTGCAGTACCTCACCACGGTGAGGCGTAAAGAAATCGCAGAGAGCTTGGACTACGCGCGGTCGCTGGGCGACCTTTCTGAAAATGCCGAGTACGCTGAGGCACGCGAGCTTCAGGTGGCTACCGAGGAACGTATCCGCAAGCTTGAAGGCATACTTGCGAGCGCGAAAATCCTTACCAAAAACAAAAGTGAGTCCGTGTCCATGGGTTCGAAGGTTACCATAAAAAAACAAAACGATAAGGAAACACACACGTACCTCATTGTGGGTAGTGAGGAAACCAATATGCTTGAGAGAAAAATTTCCCACCTCTCTCCTCTGGGAGAGGCGCTCATGGGAAAGAAGAAAGGAGATATGTTTTGTTTCGAGACGCCCGCAGGTAAGCAAAAGTATACGGTCGTAGCCGTCGAGTAGCATGAGCGGGGATGAGACGCGCGCAGAGAATGAAATACGTGCAGAGCGTCATCGAAAGCGTGTGGCGCTCGAAACAAGCGGGAGCGACCCCTACCCAAATGTGGTCAATCGTACCCACACGCTCGCTACCCTACGCGAGCACGCCAACGTACTCATTGAGAGCAAGGAAGGGGTAACGGTTGCCGGTCGTGTCATGAGTGTGCGCGAGCACGGTGGCACGGTGTTTATCGATGTACGAGATGGTACAGGCACCATTCAAGGTTACCTAAAGTCAGACTTACTTGGTGAGCAGTTTACCACGTTCCGCGAGTACGTTGACCGAGGAGATTTCATTGAACTTACGGGAAGTGTGGTTACCACCAAGCGCGGCGAGCTTTCGGTACTAGCGACCGCATGGCGCATGCTTGCAAAGAGCGTGCTCCCCATGCCGGTTGAGTGGTTTGGAATTAAAGACGAAGATGAGCGCTACCGCAAACGCTACCTCGACATGCTCCTCTCAGACACGCTCCACGCACGTGTGGTACGTCGGAGCAAGTTTTGGAACACCGTGCGAGCATTCCTTTTGGAACGCGACTTTGTGGAAGTGGAGACTCCCGTGCTCGAGACTATGCCGGGCGGTGCCGATGCGCGTCCGTTCACCACGCACCACAACGCGCTCGATATTGATGTGTATCTACGTATTTCCGCCGGCGAGCTGTGGCAAAAAAAGCTCCTCGTCGCGGGGTTTCCAAAAACGTTTGAAATAGGAAGAATATTTAGAAATGAGGGTATGAGCCACGAGCATGTGCAAGATTACACCCAACTCGAGTTCTACGAAGCGTACTCTGATTTGGAGAAGGGGAGGGCGATGATCCAGGAGCTCTACCGTAGACTTGCGAACGAGGTGTACGGCACCACCCTATTTACCATTGGCACCCATACTGTAGATCTTTCGAACACATGGGACGATGTTGATTTTTGTGCAGTTCTTAAAGAAAAGTTTGGTATTGACCCGCTTTCGTCCACTCTTGGTGCTATTGAAGAAGCGCTCATTGCGCATGGTGTTGCGTACGAAAAAGGCGCGCTCTCAATTCCGCGCGGGGTCGATGCCCTCTGGAAAAGCATTCGAAAGACTATGAGTGGCCCATCGTTTTTGGTCAACGTACCCGTCTATCTTGAACCACTTGCGAAGCGCAACGAGATAGACGGCCTCACGGTCGCACGCTTTCAGGTACTTCTCGCGGGCTCCGAAGTGGGGAAGGGGTTCAGCGAGCTCAACGATCCCGCCGACCAGAAAGCTCGGTTTCTCGAACAGCAGGCCCTGCGCGACATGGGAGACGAGGAGGCGCAGTTTGCCGATATGGAGTTTGTCGAGGCACTTGAGTATGGCATGCCCCCCGCGTTTGGCTTCGGAGTGTCGGAGCGCCTGTTTGCGTTTATGGAGAATGTCTCGGTGCGCGAAGCCCAACTCTTTCCCCTCATGCGCCCACGGTAGGACCACAATTGGTGTGCTATTACTTTATTGGGTGTTCCGCTCTACGCTCGTGAGTGCTTAACGCTTCATTGGTGGAAGAACTTCGAAATGACCGTCATCCAAGCTTCAAACGCGGTTCACTCACGTCGATCACCGTACGCAGAAACGTAACTGACATTTCAACACCTTACGTTTGCTATACTTCCTTTATGACCACGACCATCGGCAGAGGCGTCGTGCATCGGGTGCCACCCGATTTGCGAGGCGTATTAGCACAACACGAAGACGTTTTGAAACTATGGAACTCACTCACTCCGCTCGCCCGCAATGAGTGGATATGTTGGGTGACGATAGTGAAAAGGCAGGAGACACGCGCACAGCACCTCACACGACTCTGCGAAGATTTGCGGAAAGGGAAGCATCGGCCATGTTGTTGGCCTGGGTGTCCGCATCGGAAGTCAACTCCCGCGCGTTGAGATGGGATTGGGCACGCATTTGTATCCTCACGACTCACTCGCAACGTGCGCTATGCCGTCTCTGCCGTATCTAACAACCCAATAGCACCCCGAGTGGGGCGCTATTGGGTAACATGTCTTTATGTACGATTAGCGACCGTAGCCGCCGCGGTTGCCGTAACCACCACCGCGATTGTCGCCGTAGCCACCACCATGATTTCCACCGAAGTCACGGCGAGGTGCGCGCTCCTCCATGGGGCGAGCAACATTGACGACGATTGCGCGACCGCCAAGCTCTTTGCCGTTCCACATGTCGATAGCGGCCTATATCTCCTCGGGAGTGCTCATCTCCACAAATCCGAAGCCCTTGGAGCGGCCTGTCATCTTATTCATAGTAACATTTGCAGACACCACGGTGCCTGCCTGCTCGAACGTCTTCTGGAGGTCGGCGTCGGTAGTCTCCCACGCAAGATTCCCACAAACAACTTCTTTTCATTCATACCTACACTACATGTACTACTGGTAAAGCGCGCTCTGACTTTAAGATACTAGCCCAAGGAGTGAACGTACCTGCATAATACCACAGCAAAGTATTTGCAACCTAATCAACATCCGAAAACACCACGTGGTATACTCGGTGCATGCAAAGCATGGCTCTCACGAAAGGGTTTTTTCTGTTGGTCGCACTCGCGTGTACGAGCACCGCACTCTTTGTTGGCGTGGACAACGCCCATGCGCAAGCTCCCAACGGGGAGGTGGTGGACGTGGTGCGCGTGCGTGTGGAGCGAGTGCTACGCGAAGAGGAGCGTCGCATGCCGGGGACCGACACGGTACATACGATACAGACCCTCGAGGGTCGTGTGCTCACGGGAACGCATACAAATGAGGTGGTGGAGGTGAGCAACGACTTCCTCTCGCTTGAGGAGGGGGACGTGTTCTTTGCGACGTACCATGTGGATGTGGGAGGAGTTGAGACGTTCTACGTTCAGGATGTCGATCGTCGTGCCCCTCTTGCTATGCTCATCGTGTTGTTTGCCGTCTCTGTCATCGCGTTTGGGGGCTGGTACGGCGCGCGCGCACTTGTAAGTCTCGGCGGGTCACTCTTCGTCATCGGCTACGTGCTTGTACCGGGTCTTCTCGACGGGTGGCACCCGCTCGTCGCGTGCTTTCTCGTGGCGGTCGCAGTGCTCGCGTTGGCTATCTTCCTCACACACGGGCTCAATCGGGAGTCCGCGGTCGCATTTTTGGGAACGCTCTTGGGTGTCGCGGTGACGGTATTTCTTGCGGCGCGGAGCGTGTCGTGGACGCACCTCTCGGGTTTCGGCCCGGATGAGAGCGTGTACCTCAACGTGAGTGCGAGGGGCTCGCTCGACCTTGTAGGCCTGCTTATAGGGGGCATCATTATAGGTGCACTTGGTGTGCTCGATGACATCGCCATTACGCAGGTAGGGGTGGTGCGGGAACTGCTCAGCGCCTCCACCCTCTCACGTCGGGCTGTCTTTCTGCGTGCGCTAAGAGTGGGCAGGGAGCACGTGGGTGCGGTCGTCAACACGCTCGCGCTCGCGTATGTGGGCGTGTCGTTGCCACTCATCTTGCTCCTCTACCAAAGCCCGACCTCGCTCGACTCACTCATGAACATGGAGGTGTTAGCAACCGAGCTCGTGCGCACGGCAGTTGGCTCGTTCGGTATCATTCTCACCGTGCCGCTCGTGACCGCACTTGCGGCCTGGAAGCTTGCTCGTTCGGCTACGGCCTCGCAAGGAAACTTGCACCATACCCACCGCACCGCACACAGCCATTGACAAGCTTTCCTGTGGGTGATACAATACAACAACCTCAATTCTCTTTGGTTGTTAGGTAGAAAGGCGTAGCGCCTATGACTCCGAGGGGATGTCCGCATCTGCGTGACTGTTCGGGGTCATTACTCGCGGCATACGCCACACATTAAAAGATATATAATCATGAATACCAATCACCGTTCTCAGAACGACCGTTCCTCGCATCGTGCCGGAGCGACCCATACAAATCGTCGTCCTGCACCTCGTGCACACGCACCGAGGCGCCGTGGACCGACCGCACCCGCGCGTTCTCGCGACCGGGGTGGTATACACCCCTCGCGTTACGTGCGGAAAGCAACCGCACAGACGATCGTGGAGCATGTCTCTGCCTACAAGTTTGCCGACCTACCACTTAGTCCCGCCCTGCATGCGCGTATTCAAAAGCGCGGGTATGCGACGCCAACGCACATACAAGAGGTGGCTATTCCCCATGTGCTCCTCGGGCGCGACGTGGTGGGTATTGCAAACACGGGCACCGGCAAGACGGGCGCATTTCTCATACCGCTCATCGAGAAGGTGACGGCACAGAAGGGAGAGAGCGTGCTCATTATGGCTCCTACACGCGAGCTTGCGATACAGATACACACCGAGCTTCGCGCGCTCACCGACGGGATGCGTCTCTACTCGGTTGTTTGTGTGGGTGGTACGGGGATAGGTCCCCAGCTCAAATCGCTTCGTTTTCACAACGAATTTATTATCGGCACACCCGGTCGCCTCAAAGACTTGGTGCAGAGGGGTGCGCTCGACCTCTCTCGGGTGAGTTCGGTTGTGCTCGACGAGGCCGATCGTATGCTCGACATGGGTTTCATCGCCGACATGCGCTTTCTTATAGGTCGTATGCCCGCGAAAAAACAAACACTCTTCTTCAGTGCGACACTCTCGCGCGATGTGGAGCGTGTCATCGGCGAGTTTCTAAGCGACCCCGTACGCGTATCTGTGACGACGGGAGAGACCGCTGATAGGGTTGACCAAGATGTGGTGCACATCGGTCGCGATGAATCGAAAGTCGAGGTACTGTGCCGACTTCTCGCGGAACAGGAGCTTCACAAGGTAATTGTGTTCGGAAGGACAAAGCACGGAGTGGAGAAGCTCTCAAAAACGCTCGTCGAGCGGGGTATTCGTGCGGTTTCCATTCACGGCAACAAGCGACACAACGAGCGTCAGCGTGCGCTCCAAGCATTCCGTACAGACGCGACGCGTGTGCTCGTGGCAACCGATGTCGCCGCGCGAGGACTCGACATTCCCGCAGTGAGCCACGTTATCAACTTCGACCAACCAACCACCTACGAGGACTACGTGCACCGCATCGGACGCACAGGTCGCGCGGGAAGAACAGGTATTGCACTTACGTTTGTGGAAGGTGCTCCCCATCGGTAGCCCATATGGTACTATCGGGGGATGAAGAAAACATTCATCGAGGAGTTCAAGGCGTTTGCGGTGCGAGGTAACGTAGTTGACCTTGCTATCGCGGTTGTCATAGGCGGTGCGTTCGGGAAGATCGTTACCTCGCTTGTTGAACACATTATACTGCCGTTTGCGGGAGTGCTCACGGGTGGCATCAATTTTACCCACCTCTCGCTCACCTTACGCGAGGCGACCGCAACCGCGCCCGCGGTTGTATTTGGCTACGGGGCGTTTCTACAGAGCGTGCTAGATTTTCTTATTATCTCGTTCGTTATTTTTATTGCGATAAAAGAGATGAACCACTTCTTACGCAAAGAAGCGGAGAAGCCGGTCGAACCTCCGAAACCCACCAAAGAGCAAGAACTGCTCACTGAAATTCGTGACCTCCTCAAAGCAAGGCAGTAGGAGGGAAGCGGGGACCGCTTGTGCGGTGTTTCGCGATTTGCGCGTACTCGCGTCTACCGAGCGCGCTCGGGTGAATGCGTGGTTTTTTAAAACAGGGAAGGGGCAGTATGGTGGGGGAGATACGTTTTTGGGCGTCACGGTGCCAGACCAGCGGAAGGTAGCAAGAGCGTATCGCGACCTCCCACTCACTGAAGTGGAGAAGCTCTTGGCAAGCCAGCTCCATGAGGTGCGACTCACCGCACTACTCATCCTCACCTACAAGGTTGAAGCCACCACCATCAAAAAAACAAAAAGTAGAGGGACTCAAAAACAAACCTCAGTACATTCGTACGATCATACCAATGTGCTCACGTTGGGAGAGGTGGTGAAGTTTTACCTCGCACATCTTGAACGGGTGAACAATTGGGATCTCGTGGACCTCTCGGCTCCGAGCATCCTCGGGCGATGGTGTCTTGAAACGGGGAACACGAAAAAGCTTTACACGCTCGCGCGTTCAAAAAAGCTCTGGGAACGGCGCATCGCGATTGTGGCAACCTACGCGTTCATCCGTGCGGGTGAGCTTTCGCACACTTTTGCCATCTCCGAACTTTTTCTTGCCGATACCCACGACCTCATTCACAAAGCGACGGGTTGGATGCTTCGTGAAGCGGGGAAGCGGGACGTGGAGGCACTGCGCGCGTTCCTGTCTTCTCATGCACACCACATGCCCCGCACCATGCTCCGCTACGCCATTGAGCGGTTGCTGGAGGAGGAGCGAAGGAGGTGGAGGAGTATAAAAAAGTCGACCCCCATGAGGAGGCCGAAAAGTAGGAACTATTGAGATTTGATTTATTGTGGCTTCTTAGACAGGTGTCCGAAGATGGCTGCAGCACCTTCGAGACCTGCACTGTCACCAACAACGACACTCGGCACGAACTTTTGGGCGTTCCCAATCGCTGTGACCAGCAGCTGTGGGTTTTCCCTGACGAGGTCGCCGATGGCTTTAAGCGCTTGTTGGAACATCTGTGGGCGTGCGGTGGTTTCTTGTCCGAGTACCGTCGCCTGTGCCTTCTGACCCTCAGCGATAGCGACAAGGTACGCGCGTTCGCCTTCGCCTTCGGTGGTCCTGGCTTTCTTCTGTTCCAGCGCTGCTCGCGCAGCGATTTCCGCCACTACGAGTGCAGCTTGTTGCTCGGCCAGCGCACGCGCGTTTTCGACGCGTTGGCGTTGCGTTTGCGCGATTTCTTCTTGCTTCCAAGCAACTGCTGTAAGTTGTGCGGCAAGCTATTCGCGCTTACGCGCGATGAGCAGTTCCGCAGGAATGGCACTTTCCGCAAGGCGAACCTCGTTAATGGTTACGCCCTCCTTGAGTGCTTCCGGCTTTGCACGAGTTTCGATTGCCTCCTCAATCGAGGACCGATTTTCGAGCAGATCGAGCACGCGAACCGCTCGAAATTCCTGTGAAAGCGCGGTTACCGGCTCCGCCCTTATCGTTAAGAACGGTGTGACCGTCTTTATCGAGGAGTGCCCGCATCTGTTTGATCGGGATTTGAGCACCCCCGATCACGTCTCGAGCGGTTGATCGGATAACTTTCAGGTACTTTTGAACTAGGACACTCCCATTACACTGGAGTGTATGAAAAC
>CAYLHB010000007.1:0-37697 GCA_964383505.1 uncultured Candidatus Saccharibacteria bacterium | reverse complement strand
GGTTTGTGATCGTCACGGATGTAGCTATGAAATTCTAGTAGTTGCACAGTGCAAACACTAGAATGTCAGACCATACGAGGCAGTCTAGTCTCACGTGCCTCCTCATCCCACACTGCCGTGTAGCGTAGCTGAATGTAGTGAGGTGATATGTGCGTTGAGCGGTGTCGGAATCCTTGTTTGTGGCAAGACGATATATCTCCCCCCCATCTCTCCCGATCCATTCGATAGGTTGCTCATTTGTAAGTATGTATCCTGTGATACATCGAAACTCGGAATATAGCTATGTGAAGAAAATTTGCAAAAATCATGGAAGTCATTAGTATAGACGACACTCACGCGCGGGTGGCGAAATTGGTAGACGCGCTACCTTGAGGTGGTAGTGGGAGCAATCCCTTGGAGGTTCAAGTCCTCTCCCGCGCACAAACATAAAAACCACCCCAAGAAACGGGGTGGTTTTATAGTTGACAGAGGTTACTCACGAAGCTCACCGAGCGATTGAAGGTTGGCGAGGTGGGTGTAGATGCCTCCCTGTGCGACCAGCTCCTCATGGCTTCCTTGCTCTATGACGTGTCCGCCGTCAAGCACCACGATAGTGTCGGCGTGTTGAATGGTGGAGGCCGGTGCGCGATAGCGACCGTGGTGAAGCGTATGTTCGCACGCAATCCGGAGAGCATCTCCTGTATCGCTCGTTCGGACTCCGAGTCGAGGTTGGAGGTCGCCTCGTCGAGCACCAACACTTTCGCACCCGTTTTGAGCGCTACGTAGGCGCGCGCAATGCCCACTCGCTGTCGCTCTCCTCCTGAAAGTCGCACACCCCGCTCCCCGACCTCGGTCTGGGGCCCATGGGGAAACCGCTTTGTGTCGTAGATGACGTCACGAAGGTGAGCGGCCTCAAGTGCCTCGTCCAAGATTGACGGATCGGCATGGGGTGCGCCGTAGAGGATGTTGTATGCGAGTGGTGCGTCAAACAGCTCGACCTCTTGAGACACGAACGCGAACAAACGACGGTACCACCCCACTTCAAGGTCGCGTATGTTGTGTCCATCGAGGAGTACTCGACCTGCTGTGACGTTGTACACGCGCGCAAGGAGGCGCACAATGGTCGTTTTGCCGGCACCACTGCGGTCCGACGAGCGCGACAAACGAGCCCGGCGGAAACGCGAGGGACACGGAGTCGATGGTGGGGTGTTCTTTCTGCTTGTGGAAGAAGGACACGTTTTCGAACACGAGTTCTCCGCGGGGAAGTGCGAGTGTGGTTGCGTGTGGAGTACTCACGATATCCGGCACCTCATCCAAGAGTGACTTCATGCGCTGTGTGGCCACAAGGTCACGCATGATGCTTGAGTAGAGGTGAATGAGTTCCCATACGTTCGCAATCACCACCCCGCCCGTGGTTGCGATAAACACCACGGTGCCGAGGGCAATTTCTCCCTGGATGGTGAGGTGAATGCCGGTAACAAGCGTGATGAGGTAGAAGCTGTTAAGCAGTCCTTCGATGAAGAAGAAGTACCTCTGCATGTGGAGCGACGTGCGGGTATCAAGTTCCAACATCTCCTTCCGCACCTCACCATGTGCACCAAGCTCCCGATACTCCTGACTGAATGACTGCACGGTAGCGACGTTGATGAGTGATTGAAAGAAGTAGCCGCTCGCTCGCTCTTTCTTCTTTTCCCACTCCTCCCATAACGGGGTGAATTTTTCATAGACGCGCAGGTTGAGCCAGACGGCGGGCACGATGGGTGCGAGGAATATGATCCCGAGCCGCCAGTCCATGACGAGAATCGCGATGACACTCATCGCAAGGTAGAGCGTTGCATGCAGAAAGCCCCACAGGACATTGTGGAGAATAGAGAGTAGTTTCTGGACACCCTTCTGTATTTTTGCCACCTGTCGACCGGTATTGGATTGCTCGTGAAATCCAAGTGAGAGCGCGAGCAGTTTTTCCTGCGCCTCACACGGCCATGTATTTTCAAGTCGGATGAGACTCTTGAGCACGAGCGGTTCGCGCACAAAACGCCAGATCAGTATTCCGCCCACCTTACTCACCACCAAGCCCGCCATCGCAATTGTGAGCATGCGCGACCAGCTTCTCGCAGTTACCGCGTCAGGAAGATTGTCAAACCCAAGCTTCAAAAACCAGCTGAAGAGTATTTCAAGGCCTGTGGTGAGCACGGTAAGTCCTGCCACAATACTAAGCGTGGCGTGCTCTTTCCCTAGGAGACTCCAAAGGGTCAAGATTCCACGCACAAAGTACGAGATGGCGCGGTCTTTGATGTCGGTTTGTGTGTTCCAATCGTGTGCGTCCATGGCGATGTCTCGTGTTAGGTGAGCCTATAGTACCAAGTCAACGAACAACCCGCTCAATGAGAAGCGGGTTGTTGTGCGCATCGTGTGTCTGCACAAAGACTCACTTCTCAAGATGTTGGTATGAAAAAGGCTCTACCGCACACCACGCGTATTTTGGACGCGAGTGTGGCGATAATCAGTATGTGTGCGATCGTTTGCATGGTTGGCAATTGTGCCCTATAGTAAGCTCTTGTCAAGGAGCGCATGGCGACTATGGTGTAACGGTCAACACTGGGGTTTGTGGAACCCTCGATCCGGGTTCGATTCCCGGTAGTCGCCCATAAGCACAAGCCCGGCGTGAGCCGGGTTTGTGCGTGGGCGACTAAGCGAGCAACCAGCGTTGCTCGCGTCCGAGAATCGAAGCGCGCAGCCATATCGCGAAGCGATGGCGAGCGTAGACGAAGCGCACTTGTTGTTTTTCAAGCGGAGCGAAGAAAAACAACTAGTGACGCATCGTCGATTCCCGGTAGTCGCCCATAAGCACAAGCCCGGCGTGAGTCGGGTTTGTGCGACTATGGCGCGGTATGCAACATGCTACACTTTGGGTCATGAATGATACCGCTCACGAAGTTGTGCCGGGCATGTACCGCCACTTCAAGGGAGGACTCTACGAGGTACTTGAAGTTGCGACGCACTCCGAGACGCTTGAGAAGTTGGTGGTGTATCGGCACGCGGACGGCACCGACAATGGCTTGTGGGTTCGTCCGCTTGGTATGTTCTCGGAAGTTATCGAACGAGACGGAAAAACCCCGCGGCGGTTCACCAGGGTTGAGGAAGAAGGCGGAAAGGAAACTGGTACCGCTAGCGCGCGGCCATAAGCACAAATGCCACCAAAAGCGAAAAACCGAGAGCGGCAGTCATGAAATTGGTGACGACAATTTGTTTCATATCGGGCTTGTGCTGTTAGGGACGTAGATTGAGCCATATTCTTACTACAACTTACGCAATTTGCGAATTCCTTCGTTACCTTCGTCACGAACCCTTTCACAATATGCCCGGGATATTGCTCAAGGGTATCGTTCCTCGGTGCCTTGAACTTCATCAAATTGCGTAAGTTGTACTTACAATAAGTATTGCTTTTTAGATAAGTGAGGTACAATGGTCGCATACTAAAGCTAGTGCCACACTTCACCATGTCGGAGTCATCACCCAAAGCAAACCCGTTCCTCATTCCCCTCGCAATTGTCATTGCGGGTGCCATGGTGTCGGGCACCCTCTACTTCACACGCAACACCACCGCGAGCGCGCCCGCTCCAACGGAAGATGCGGGCAAGCCGAGCGCAGACAATATGCGTGCGGTCGACGAGAGTGACTGGGTGTGGGGTAGCCGTGATGCCGACATAGTGGTGGTTGAGTACTCCGATCTTCAGTGCCCGTTCTGTGACCGTTTCCACCCCACCATGGAGCGCATTGTGGAGGAGTACCAAGGGAAGGTGGTGTGGGTGTACCGGCACTTCCCGCTCGAGATGCTCCACAGCGAGGCGGTCCCCTCGGCAATTGCCTCCGAGTGCGCCGGTGAGATAGGCGGAAACGAGGCATTTTGGAAGTACATCAACAAGCTGTTCGAGTACCAAACCGCGCTCGGGAGGGACACGTACCTGCGTGTGGCGCGCGAGAATGGGCTCGACGAGGGAGCGTTCACCGCATGCCTTGCCAAGCCGGAGGTGGAGCAGAGGGTGCGGGAAGATATGGATGATGCGGCGGGAGCGGGAGGCGAGGGGACACCCTTCAACATTGTCGTGACCAAGTCGGGCAAGAGACTCCCCTTCAGCGGCGCGCTCCCCTACCAACAGGTAAAAACGCTCGTGGACCGCGCCATTGCGCTCAATGAGGCTCCGTAAGATTATCTCCCACCTGCGCAAGCGACCACTCCTTGCGATTGGTGCAGGAGCGTGTGTGGTGGTCACCTGCGCAGGGCTTGGGCTTCTCCTTCTCGCCCCGCGCGATCAGGTGCGCGAGCAAGTACTTGAAACTCCCGTGGAGCTCTCCGATCTCGCTCTGCGAGGACTCCAAAATGAGCCGGTCAACTTTTCGCAAAAATCAGACCATGTGCGTGTGATTGGCATTTTCGCGTCGTGGTGCCCCTACTGCAAAAACCACCTCCGGATGTTGAGTGACTTTGCGCGGGAGCATACAGAGGCGGAGGTGGTGGCGGTGAATCGCGCGGAGCAGTATGAAGTGGCGCGTGCGTACCTAGACGGGGCGGGGGCGGAAGGGCTCACCCTGCTCCTTGACCCGACCGACAGCTACTACCACTCCGTGGGTGGCAAAGCGATGCCCGAAGTGGTCATCGCTGACAAGAGCGGGCGCATCCTCACACAACTTCGGGGGCCTATGTCGAGGGAGGCGCTTGAGGAGGCATACCGAACATCGGTAGAATAGTGGTATGGACCTATCCACCCTCACCCTCCTTGGGCCCGCGTTCCTCGCAGGCCTCATTACCTTTTTCGCCCCGTGCACACTTCCGCTTGTGCCCGCGTACCTCGGCATGCTCGCGGGCGTGTCGGACGAGGATTTCCTCCATCCCGAGAAGAGCAGGTGGGCCCGCAGGCGTATGGTGCTAAACGGCCTCTCGTTTATTGTAGGGTTTACACTCATGTTTGTTTCGTTCGGTGTTGCCGCGGGGTTGTTGGGAAAGGAGGTAGTGCTCGTGCGCGACATACTTGAGCGGGTGGGCGGTGTGCTCGTGATGCTCTTCGGCCTCTTCCTTCTCGGTGCGGTGCGTATCCGCTTGTTTGAGCGTGAGTTCCACTTTAAAGCTCCCAAAGGTTTCCATCCCGGCTCACCCTTTGCGGCCTTTGTGACGGGGATGGCGTTCTCGCTCGGTTGGTCGCCCTGCATCGGGCCCATCCTGGGCTCGATTCTCCTCGTAGCGGCAACCGCGGGGTCGGCGCTCAATGGCGCACTCCTCCTCACGGTGTTCTCGGTCGGACTCGCGGTGCCGTTCCTCGCCATCACGTTTGCATTCACGACCGCGAGTAAGCTGGTCACTCGCATCAATCCGTACCTGAAGGTCGCGTCGGTGGTAGGCGGGGCGTTCCTCATTATGCTCGGTCTCGCGCTCGTCTCGGGCAAGGCGAGCTTTCTCATCGGGTACCTCTACGACCTGCTCACCCACCTTGACTACGAAGAGAGTCTGTCGCCCTTTCTGTAGCGCCTCGATTACGGTGGTATACTTATCGCATACCAAGTAATCAGAAAGTATGGCAGATACCACACAAGAACATGAAGTACCGCTCCACCGCAGTGGCAGGGTGCACGGCACGCTCGTGCTCGTGCTCCTCCTCCTGGCGGCGTTTCTTTTTGCGGAAACAGTGAAATCATTTAAAGAGTGGGCATATGTGGGGGGCGGCATCCCGAGCGCAAACGTGATTACCGTCACAGGTACCGGCGAGGTGTTCGCAAAGCCGGATGTGGGCGAGTTCACATTTTCTGTGGTGGAGGAGGGTGCCACGGTCGCGCTCGTGCAAGAGGCGGCAACCAAGAAGGCCGATGCGGCCCTTGCGGCACTCAAAGAGAAAGGAGTCGACACAGACAAAGACGTAAAAACGGTCGGGTACAACCTCGCGCCAAAGTATGAGTGGGAACAGCCGAAGTGCGTGGGCGTATGGCCGTGCCCTCCCGGTAAGCAGGTGCAGAAAGGGTTTGAGCTTAACCAGAGCATGACGGTCAAGGTGCGCGACCTCGCGAAGGCGGGTGAACTCATCGAAGCGGTCACGGGTGCGCAGGTACAAAACGTGGGCGGGCTTACTTTTGCGGTTGATGATGAGGAGAAGGTGAAAGCGGAAGCGCGTAAGATCGCCATCGAGCAAGCGAAAAGCAAAGCAAACGAACTGGCAGGTGACCTTGGGGTGCGGCTCGTGCGTATCGTAGGGTACAACGAGGAGGGCGACTACCCCATTTTCTTTGACCGTATGGAGGCGGCACCCATGGGGCTTGGGGGAGGCGATGCAATGAAGGCCTCCGCACCCCCCGTGCCGACTGGTGAGAACAAGATAGTTTCGAACGTGAGCATTTCGTTCGAGGTGCGATAAGTTCCGATGTCGTTGTAGCTGTCACAGCCCCGCCCACGCGGGGCTGTGCGTTTTTGCTCTTGCGCTGTGACGAGCATTTGCTACCATACCCCGCTAGTACCACAGGAAACGAAAAGGAAACGAAGCAGTGTGTAAGTGTAAGAAAAAAAGAGAAAAACGCATCACTATTCTCGGCGAGGTCTGTCGCGTTGGAACTCGACTCCACATACAACTACTGAAAGAGTGGAGAGTGCTTCAAGCACAGACCACAAGACAACCTGCTTTGTCGTACGTGCGAGTTATGCCCCAGCAACGGCAGAGAAGATAGCCAAGTTCTTTCTCGAGTAGTAGCCGCGCATTGCATTTGACGCGGCGACAGCTCTGCGCTATAATACGAAGAACATCAGCCCGGCGGGCTGTTTTTTAGAGGAGAATTCACCCACTATGCAGAGACTTTTTACCTACCTCTCCGACACGCGCGGCGAACTTAAGCACGTGTCGTGGCCGACTCAGCGTCAGACTATCGTGTATACCGTACTCGTTGTTATAGTATCCATCGTGACCGCACTGTACCTTGGGGTGCTCGACTTCGGGCTCACCAAGGGCCTCAATTACCTCATCACGAGGGGAGGGTAGTACTTTTTTATTAAGCTCACTCTCATTTTTTATGTCAAAACAAGACGAACAAGCGGAGCGTCACTGGTACGCCATCCACACCTACGCCGGCTACGAGAAGGCGGTTGAGCGTAACTTGAAACAGCGCATCGAGTCACTCGGTATGGAGGACAAAATATTTGAGGTGGTGGTGCCGACCGAGAAAAAAATTAAGATTAAAGGGGGGCGACGTGTTGAAGAGGAGGAAAAAATCTACCCGGGCTACCTCCTCGTGAGCATGATAGTTGATGACAACTCATGGTACGTGGTGCGAAACACTCCAAGGGTGACGGGCTTTGTCGGCTCAGGTGTCCAACCGGTTCCCCTTGATGAGAAGGAAATCGAGGGGCTCTTCAAGCGTATGCGGTCGGATACCGTCAAACACAAGATTGACTTTGCGATTGATGAGCCTGTTATTGTGGTGGATGGCCCCTTCAAAGACCTTGAGGGTAAAATAGGGGAGGTGGACGAGGATCGCGGAAAGGTGAAGGTGCTCGTGCCTATGTTTGGCCGCGAGACGCCCGTGGAGCTCGATTTCTTGCAGGTGAGGAGAATATAGGGTAAGCTTCGTCAACTATGGCTAAAAAGGTCACAAAACAAGTCAAACTTCAAATTCCCGCAGGGAAGGCGAACCCTGCGCCTCCAGTTGGCCCCGCGCTCGGACAGGCGGGTATCAATATCGGCGACTTTGTGAATAAGTTCAATGAGGCCACGAAGGATAAGATGGGGTCGGTGATTCCCGTGGTCATTTCGGTGTACGACGACCGTTCGTACGATTTCATTTTGAAGACCCCACCTGCATCGAACCTCATTCTGAAGGCGATTGGAAAGGAGAAAGGTTCGGGTAAGAACCTCGTGTCAAAAGCGGGAACGCTCTCAAAGGACAAGCTCCGAGAAATAGCCGAGACGAAAATGTCTGACCTCAATGCAAACAGTGTCGAAGGTGCGATGAATATCATTGCCGGGACCGCCCGCTCAATGGGTGTTGAGGTGAAGTAACCCCTCTCTTGCTTTGTATTTCTTCTCGCGGGTCTCCCCGATCCGCTTGTTTTTGTGGCATATGTGCGGTATGCCTTAGAAGGATTTTACAGGAGTGTGCAATGGCAGACACAAGGGTATTTCTCGGTCCGAAGGATCTTTTCACAAACTACCACACGCTCATAGCATTTCACCCCGCACATGAGATGGACAACGCACTTGCTCGGATCGCGGGCGTGTTTAGTGATTTGCGCCACGAGCAAGAGTATCGTCCCTGTGTGGGTGGAATGGTGTTTCGGTGGAAGAATAACACGCCGTATGTGCTCATGGGAGTTACTGCGAGCGCGGCGTTACGAGCGGGGGTGATAAGGAAAAAGGGTGAACGCATCGCCTCAAAAGATCGTTCCAAACTCGCGGGTCGCTACACCTTTCCGAAAGGTGGATGTGAAGAGAGTGATGGTTTTGATGGGGGCTCGGTGGTCACAACCGCTCTACGTGAGGTGCAGGAAGAAACTCGCATTGCACGAAATGGTTTGCGTGTCTTGGGTGTCTTGGAAGCGGTCACCGGCATTGAAGCGCGCGAGGACGAGAAAGAACAGCTTAAAGATAGATCGGGTTTTTCCAGAGGTAAGGCGCATGTGTATATCGTGCTGGTCAGCAAGGACCAGGTGCGCGCGCGACCCGATCCGAGTGAGATGGTCTCTGTTCGTTGGGTTGCACCACGTCACTTCCATGAACATATACGGCAGAATCGTCCGGAAACACAACGTGTTCTTGAGGCAGCGTACAGGAGCGCTCTCCTCTACATTATGATGCAACAAGACGTGCGTCGAAGAGGTCGTCGTGCCTGACGATCACATGCGTCGCCGCCCCACAAGGGCGGCTCTCTTTTTGCTGTGTGGTTGTAACGGCCGTGCTACAATACGGCGACTTGTATGGAATCGTACGCACGCAGTTCCCGCTACGGCGCGCTCCCAAGCCAAACCCTCCGCGAGCTCGCGACGGCGGGTTTTATTTGGCATCCTAACGCGACGAGTGTCGCATTTTCTAGCTACATCCGCACATGTTAGTCCAGTTTAAGAGAAACACTTTTTATGATACCCATACGACGTAAGAGATGCATATACTGCAATACTTTGGTAGGATGCGACACGCGCGGACATAGTTTAGTGGTAGAATGGCTGCCTTCCAAGCAGCAGGTGGGGGTCCGATTCCCCCTGTCCGCACCGATGATTGATACCCCGAATAACGGACACGGGTACATGTATCCTTTTTAAGCAGTACGCGATTAACAGTTGTTTCAATAGTTGACGAACCGGGTGTGTTCATGTGTGTTGATGTGGTATAGTGTGAAGTGCACTTACCAGTGACTTTACATCATGGAATCACTCCTCCCTTTCATACTTGTAGTCATCGCAATTTTTTTTGGAGGATTGCGTATCGTCGACCAGTATGAGCGTGGGGTTATACTTACGCTCGGCCGCTACACGTCCACTCGCCAGCCCGGTCTCACATGGATTCTCATTGGCATTCAGCGCATGATTAAAATTGACATGCGCATCACGACGGTGGACATACCCCAGCAGGAGGTCATCACGAAAGACAACGTACCGGTGGGTATCAACGCGGTTGTGTACTTCAATGTCGAGAGTGCCGAGAGCGCCATCCTCAATATACAGAACTATACTATTGCGGTGGCGCAGTACGCGCAGGCGGCGCTCCGTGATGTGATAGGTGCAATCGAGCTCGACTCACTCCTCTCTGAGCGTGAGCAAATCGCGCAGGATATAAAGAAGATAGTGGACCAAGCCACCAACTCATGGGGTATCAATGTGACGGATATTAGAATACAGGATATCGAGTTGCCGGCGGACATGAAGCGTATTATGGCGAAACAAGCGGAATCTGAACGTGAGCGCCGCGCCATTATCATTCGCGCCGAGGGTGAGCTCTCCGCCTCGGAAAAGCTCGCACAGGCGGCGGGTATACTTGCCAATACGCCGGGGGGTATTTCAATGCGCACCCTTCAAACAATTGAAAAAATCAATCCCGACCCGAGCAAAACAGTTATCTTTGCCCTACCGGTTGAGTTCATGGAGGGTATCAAGAGCTTGGGTGATTTTATGAAAGAGAAGAAGTAGTATCTGCTCGCCCTCACGGGCTACGTGGTGGTTATACAAAGCTACTTTATATCCTTCAAAAACGCTTCAACAAGTGTATTGGTGTCGTGTGTCTTGCGGTACACACTTTTCCAGACCACCACAATGTCTGCATCATTAAACACCGCACTTTGTACTTCACGCGAGGTATCGCCCCCCGCAATGGCAATAAGAAGGTCGTACGCGCCCTTGATGCGCTGTATTTCGTGGAGCGCGATTTGCTTGCCTTTGGTATAGTGCTCTTCGTCAACGCCACGGTGAATGATGACCACATGGGGTGGCTTTTTCATAGCGCGAAGTACGGAAAGAGGAAAATCGACATTCATCATATCGATCATGCTATCGAGTTTTGCTTTTTCACACGCAACCACAAATGCATCGAGTGTCTCGAGCGGGGCGGTGCCAAGCGCCACCGCCGCACTTGCTCCTGCGGCCGCCACCATACTCACCTCCGTTTCCGCGCGGTCAAATGTTTTGAGGTCCGCCACGATGTAGGGTCTGTATCCGGTGGGAGAACGGCCGGCGAGCCGTCCGGTGAATGAGCGCATGGCGTACGCCTGGCGTATCGCACCTATCGCTTCCGTGCCGTAGCGTTTGATGAGGGGAGTGCCCGCCTCAAAAATGATGCGCTCGGAGAGCGGTATGGTGAGCATGATAGAGCGCATTTCATCGAGCGTGCTGTTAAATGCGAGCTGGAGGTACCGCTTTTTTCTGTTGAGAATGGGGCGACTGGTCTGTGCCATGCTGAAAGTATACCACCCGTTGTGGCATGGAGTTGAAAGCTGACACAACGGCACACCATTCGCTCACCCTCGCGCAGGCGCGTATAGTGGTGGTATGGAACCTCTCGCGCACAGGGTACGTCCCATCACACTTGACGCTTTTGTGGGCCAGGAGCATTTGGTAGGGCTGGGTGGGCCTCTGCGCGAGGCGATTGAAAAGAAGCACAGGTTCTCCTTCGTTTTGTGGGGGCCACCCGGGGTGGGAAAAACCACGCTCGCGCGTATCTACGCGAACGCCCTTTCCGCAGAGCTCTATGAGCTCTCGGCGGTCTCAGCAGGCAAGGCGGATATCAAACGAATTATTGACGACGATACCGTCACCCGTCCGAAGGCGCTCTTTCTCGATGAGATTCATCGGTTCAACAAGGCACAGCAGGATTTTCTCTTGCCCCACGTGGAGTCGGGCGCGCTCTCGCTCATAGGGGCGACCACTGAAAATCCGAGCTTTGAGGTCATTCCCGCGCTCCTCTCGCGCTGTCGCGTGTTCACCCTCAAGGAACTTACCGAAGGGGATATGGAGGCGATACTTGGGCGAGCGGACATCCCACTTACGTCCGAGGCGCGTGCGTGGGTGGTGGCCCGAGCAAATGGTGACGCTCGCCAAGGGCTCTCCATGATTGAGAATGCACACGAGCTCTACGGCGAGGTGACTCCGGAGACGCTCACTCGCTCGCTTCAAGATAAACGCTTGCGCTACGACAAGCATTCCGAGGAGCACCATAACACCATAAGCGCGTTCATAAAAAGTATGCGCGCGAGCCAACAGGATTCTGCACTCTACTACCTCGCCCGTATGGTTGAGGCGGGGGAGGATCCACTCTTTATTGCCCGCAGAATGGTCGTATTTGCGTCGGAGGATGTGGGGCTCGCGCAACCAACCGCGCTTGTGGTTGCTAATGCGGTCTTTCGCGCGTGCGAGACCATAGGGTACCCGGAGTGTGCCATCAACCTTGCGCATGGCGTGGCGTACTTAGCAACTGCAAAGAAAGACCGCAGTGCGCACGATGCACTCCGTGCTGCCCAGGCCGATGTGCAACGGTACGGCAATCTCCCCATACCCCTTGCGGTCAGGAATGCACCCACAAAGCTCATGAAAGATGAGGGGTATGGAGCAGGGTACGAAATGTATCCCCCAAACGACACCGAGCACAGCTATCTACCGGAGAAGGTGAGACAGCAACGCTATCTTCCATGAACGAGCTCCGCTGTCTTTGTGAGTCGGTGCTTGTTTATGATATGCGTCGTTACATGCATGGGTGGTGTGGTGGTACTATACTCGTATAATAGTAACACTTTTATATGAGCAATTTACACGAACGGTACGAGGGTAGTAACCCGGAAATGGGAACACCAGGAGGAGGACCTGAGATGGGTATAACAATACCTGGACGACAAGAGATAGAAAATAATAAACAACATAAGACGTGCTGGACAATGAAGTAGTCGACTCAGTAATTGAGCAAATAAAGCATGAAGAAGAAGAGAAGGAGGAGCGAAAGAGAAGAATCAACGAGATAATCCAGGAGAAAGAAAAAACCACGATACACTAGGCGTATCGTCGGTGTAGGCAACGGTCACAGGAAATCTGCCAGAATTCCCACATGCGCCCTCATAGTTTAATGGATAGAACACGGCCCTCCGAAGGCTGCGATCCAGGTTCGATTCCTGGTGAGGGCACAAACGCGAAGCGTTGTGCACTCGGAGCGGGCAACCTGCGTTGCTCATGTTAGGAAGCAATTTTTATTCAGAGTTGCATGTAGCCTATGAGCTACTTACTGGTAAACAATGCTATGACCATAACAAAAACCCCTACTAACTTCATTACATAGATCGCACCGATGAGCCCGATGACTCCGAAAAAGTAGATGAGCGGTATTGCGAGGAGAAATGAGAGCGTCGCATCGACGATACTCGTTATGTACTGCACATGCACGAGACCTTTGCTCCGCACAATCGCCATGAGCACGGTGCTAAGCCCCGTAAGGATGATGCTCGGCATAAAGAGCTGGGAGTAGAAGATTGCTTCGGGGTACTTGGGGAAGAGGAGCGCAAAGAGGTACGGCGCGAGGAGGATGTAGACAAGTGAGAGGAGCCCGAGCCCGCAGACAAACGGCGCCATGGTGCGCACGAAGGTGCCAAACCCGAGCTTCCAGTTGTCGCGTGCGCTTCGGGGAAACAAGAGTGATTCGATGTGTCCCATGAGCCCGCGGAGCTGTTCAGTAGGCGCAACCGAGAGGTAGTACGCGGCGAGGGGTGCGGCGCCCAAAAATTGGAAGAGTGCGATGCTGTACGCTTGGCCCGCGATGCCCCCGTACGCGCGCATGAAGCTCACGTGGTAGCCGTAGGAGAGCGCGCTCGGGTCTTCGCCCCCCGTGAGGGGGTGCTTCCGCATGGTGCGAAAGAGGAGCAGGAGGTCGGTTACGGTGGTAGTGGCAAAGAGTGCGGCAAGCACGAGTACGATATTGTTGGTTACAAGGAGTGTACCGACGACCGCGAGTACGGGTATTCCTTGTGCGAGGGGGCGGTAGAGCGAGAGCGTGCGCCACTCCTTACGCGCAGTGAGGAGAGTATCGAAGACACCGAAAGAATCTTTGATCGGGATGAAGAGTGCGCCCACGAAGAGCCCACCCGCGAGGACGTAGTTGTCATTCAAAGCATAGTAGATGGCTCCCGCGAGCGCACCGAGCGAGCCAAGGAGTCCCACGAGCACTTTACGGGAGACCAGCGGAACGAGCGTGCGTTCAAAGCCTCGGGAGATGGCACGCATAAGGCCAGTCTCCATGCCGGGAAGGGTGAAGAGCGCCATGAGGCCGATGAGTGAGAGGAGAAAGCGGTACTCGCCGAGCGACTGGGGCGTGAGGAGGTTTGCGAATGCGATAGCGGAGAGGAGCGAGATCCCACTTACCGCAAACTGACCGAGCACGAGCCAGAACCCTCCCTTTGCGTAGTACCGAACATCTATGTGGAGTCGCCGCTCAAGGTAGGTGGCGGCATGGGCCAGTCGCGCGTGCATCATTGTATCGTACACCATTTCCCTGCACGGCTCATCAGATGCGTACTTCCTTGTGTTTGTGCGCCGTTTGTGCCCACAGGTCAAGTAGGGCTACGGGTGGGGGCGTGGTATAGTGGCACAACTATGCGGGACATCCTACGCTACAGCATCATCGCCGGCGTTGTGTTCGTGCCGGTTATCGTGCCGTTTATTGTGAGCACCTCGATGTTCTTTCCCTACATCACGGGGAAGAACTTCACCTTCCGCATTGTAACCGAGATCATCCTCGCGCTCTATGTTGCACTCGCTGTCCTCGACGCGAGGTACCGGCCGCGCTTCTCGTGGATACTCGCCGCATTCATAGGTTTCCTTGTGGTTATTGGAATCGCCGATTTGCAGGGGGTATACCCCTTCAAGAGCTTCTGGTCGAACTTCGAGCGCATGGAGGGGTACGTGACGCTCCTCCACCTCTTTGCGTACTTCGTGGTTGCCGGAGCGGTGCTGGTGAAAGAAAAGACGTGGGATGGGCTGTGGTACTCGTCGCTCGGGGCGAGTGTGGTGATGGCGTTCATCGCGCTCAAGCCCTCGTTTGCAGCGTGGCCGGACTTCTGGGTGGTGCCGCGCCTCGATGCGACGTTCGGCAATCCAATATATTTGGCGATTTTTTGCGTGCTCCATATTTTTCTCGCGTTTATCTTCCTCTTACGGCGTACGCGCATCCGCCCGTGGCTCGCGCTCTTGTACTCACTCTACGTGGTGCTCCAGCTTTTGGTGCTCGCGCTCACCCTCACGCGCTCGGCGGCGGTGGGACTCGTGGGCGGCGGCATCATTGCGACGGCGCTCATTGCGCTCTTTGAGCGCGAGAGGCCCATCCTGCGCAAGGGTGCCATCGGAGCACTCGCGGTGCTTGCTATTCTGGTGGGCACCATATACGCCATTAAAGACACCGATTTCGGGCGCACCACACCGGTCGTGAACCGCTTCACCGACATGACAGTTGAGGGAACGGTCGCGGCGCGTCTCGACAACTGGGGTATGGCATGGCAGGGGGTGAAGGAGCGGCCCATTCTCGGCTACGGACAGGACAACTATGAGTATGTCTTTGCACGGCACTTCAACCCCGACATGTACAACGACGAGCCGTGGTTTGACCGTACCCACAACATCCTCTTCGACTGGCTTATCGCGGGCGGGTTTGCGGGTGCAATCGCCTACTTCCTCATCCTCGTCGCAGTCCTTATGCACCTCTGGCTTCTCAACCCACAGACGCGGTGGTACTCGTTCTCGCGCCTGCGTGACATTTTGCGGGGTAACCACATGGGAGAGATGACGCTCTCCGAGCGTGCGCTTTGGACGGGCTTTTTCGCCGCGTACACCTTCCACAACGTGTTTGTGTTCGACAACATCACGAGCTACATTTTCTACATTCTCGTTCTCGCGTACCTCCATGCACGTATCACCTCGGGCAATGAGTCGCTCTTCGCAAAGAGGCACGTACCCGAGCAGGTGGTCACAAGCGGTGTGCTTCCGGCGGCACTCGTCGTCTCACTTGCGCTTATCTACTTCGTCAACTGGCCGGGTATCGCGACCACGCAGTCCCTCCTCGCCGCGCTCATAGACCGAGGTGCGCCCGCGCAGAACCTCGAGTACTTCAAGCGCGCGCTCGCGTACGACCAGCTTGGGCGCATCGAGGTGCGTGAGCAGGTGATACAGGCGGCGGTTGGCATCGTGCGTAACCCCGACATTCCAAACGACCTTAAGGAGGACTACCGTGCGACGGCGGCCGCGGCACTCGAGGAGGAGCTCGCGCGGAACCCCAACTCCCCGCGCCTCCAGCTCTTCGCGGGTACGTTCTACCTCAACACCGGCGCGGGCGACATGGCACTCGACAGGCTCCTCAAAGCCCGCGAGCTCTCACCCAATAAACAACTCACACTCTTCCAGCTTGGCGACGCGTACCTCGCCAGAGGAGAGAATGACAAGGCGCTCGATGTGTTCAAAACCGCGTTTGAGCTCCAGACCGACTACGACGAGGCGCGAAAGTTTTACGCGGTCGCACTCATACGAAACGGCAAGGACCGCGAGGCGGTGGATCTCCTCACGGAGCGGTGGCAGACCGCCGGCATCGATGATGATCGCTTGCTCCGCGAGTGGACCAATGCGAAGCGCTACGACATTGTGGCGGATGTGCTCGAGGCGAAGCGTACAAAAGATCCTGAGAACGCACAGCTCGCGGTATCACTCTCGGCGACCTACGCGGCGAGTGGGGACAAGGAACGGGCGGTCGCAGTGTTGACGGAGCTCAAGACCGCACAGCCCCAGTACACCTCCCAGGTGGACACCTTCATTGCGGATATCCGGGCTGGCAAGGCACTTGGGGGTGCGGTACAATAGAAAAGTAATTACGAAAGTAATTACGTAATAGATTACGTAATTCTTTATGGCTCGTCCCAAAACAGGTGCGGAAGACGTGCGCAAGCTCGTGAAGCTCGGCGGTCTCTCTATTGCGGTTACCATCCCGATCGACCTCGTACGCGAGCTTAGGTGGAAGGAGAAGCAGAAGGTGCGTGTGGTGAAGAAGGGGAAGACACTCGTCATCTCCGACTGGAAGCGGTAGTGTCCATGGATATCCTCACCGACGAGCCGCTCGCGCCGAAAACCACCTTCAAGCTCGGTGGCCCCGCGCGGTACTTTTGCAGTGCAACCTCTGTAGAAGAGCTGCGTGTCGCGCATTACGAGGCGCGCACGCGTGCGGTGCCCCTCGTGCTTCTTGGGGGTGGGTCGAACGTGCTCGTGTCGGACAGGGGCGTTGACGCACTGGTGGTCCACCCTGCGCTTCAAGGTATCACGTACGAGGAGGTGAGCCCCGAGACGGTGTGCGTCATTGCGGGTGCGGGCGAGTCGTGGGATGTGCTCGTGGCCGACACCGTAGCACATGGGCTCTGGGGGCTCGAAAACCTCTCACTCATACCCGGGAGCGTGGGTGCGACGCCTATACAGAATGTAGGGGCCTACGGTGTTGAGGTGAAAGACACCATTCTATGGGTGGAGGTATACGACCCTTCTTGTGATGAGGTGCGGCGGTTCTATGCGCCTGCGTGTGCGTTTGGCTATCGTGACTCGTTCTTCAAGCACGAGGGCGTACACCTCATCATCACGAGGGTTGCCTTTCTCCTCTCTTTCACCCCGAAACCCATGCTCCGGTACAAGGACCTCGCGGTGCGTTTTGGTGAGGGTGCCGAGCCTACACTTCATGAGGTACGCGAGGCAATCATCGCTATTCGCACGGGCAAGTTTCCCGATCTCTCGAAGGTGGGCACCGCAGGCTCGTTTTTCAAGAACCCCACGCTCTCACTCGATGCGTTCGTGACGCTCCAGACGAGGTGTGCAGACGTACCGAGCTTTCCGGCGGGTGAGGGCCATGTAAAGGTGCCTGCAGCATTTTTGCTCGAGCGGTGCGGATGGAAAGGGGTGCGGCGCGGTACCGTGGGCACGTGGGCGATACAGCCGTTGGTCCTCGTCCACTACGGCGGAGGGACCACAAGGGAGCTCCTCACGTTTGCGGATGAGGTGGCGCACGATGTACAGGAGAAAACCGGAGTACTCCTTGAGCGCGAGGTACGTAGCATACAGATTGATGCAACAATTATTTAATTAGTTACATGTACGGAAGTGCGCGTAACAAAGAATATTTTCGTAATTACTTATCCACACGCATTTTGTTGTATGCATTGTTGTGTCGCGTGAAGTGTTTGATAATGGATGCATTGCGATGACTTGAAAAAATTTTTTCGATTACAAGAAAAAGTTTTTGGTCGGAGTCGTCAGCATTATCTAAACAACACACGCTACCATGCCAGCAAAGAAAAAAGCAGCTAAAAAGGCTGCACCTAAAAAGAAGGCAGCGAAGAAGACAAAGAAGCGATAGTCTTCTCAGCTCTTTGGAGAATAAAACAAACCGCCGTGCGCGGTTTGTTTTTTGTATGACGATGCGGGGGTCGAGTTTCTTCGTCGCTCGCTTGTCCACACCATACTCGATGTCGCGGAAGGGCAGTGCTCCACTATGCCTCGAAGCTCAGTCAACCGCATACGTAGGTGTCGTACCATATAAGCTACTACCTGGGTACCATAAAACATGCTAAAATTCCGCCATGTTTTCACTGCGACGTGTGTTTGAGGAGCGGGCGAATATGGCGCGCCTACGCGACCTTTCGGAGCGTGTAGCGCGTATAAACGGCCACGAGTCAGCACTCATGGGACTTACAGATGAGGAGCTACGCGCAAAAACCGAGGCGTTCAAGGTGCGCCTGCGTGCGGGAGAGACGGTGGACGACCTCCTCCCCGAGGCGTTTGCGGTCACACGTGAGGCGGCACGGAGGGTGCTCGGTGAGCGCCACTACGATGTACAGCTTATGGGGGGCATCGTGCTCCATGAGCGGGGTATCGCGGAGATGCGCACGGGTGAGGGAAAGACGCTCGTGGCGACACTCCCTGTCTACTTAAACGCGCTAACCGGCAAAGGGGTGCATGTCATCACGGTCAACGACTACCTTGCAAGGCGCGATGCGGTGTGGATGGGAGGCGTGTACACCGCGCTCGGGCTTTCTGTGGGTGTGGTGAACTCTCAAGCGACATTCCTCTACGACCCGGCGCATCGCGAGGGTTCCGAAGAAGACAGAGCACGCGATGAGACAGGTTCGTTTAAGGTGCAGTATGAGTTTCTTCGACCCACCTCTCGGCAAGAAGCGTACGCAGCCGACATCACGTACGGTACGAACAACGAGTTTGGGTTTGACTACCTGCGCGACAACATCGAGTATGAGGTGGAGAACCTCCGCCAGCGCGGGCACCACTTCGCGATTATCGACGAGGTGGATTCGGTCCTCATTGACGAGGCACGCACGCCACTCATCATTTCCGCTCCCGCGGCTACGTCCGACGACCTCTACGACAGGTTTGCGCGCATCGCGGGCACACTTGAGAAGGATACCGACTACACCGTGGACGAGAAACTGCGCGCGATACAGCTCACAAGTGCGGGTATTGAAAAGGCGGAGCAGGCGCTTGGCGTGGAGAACATCTACACCGACGCCGGTATCAAGTACGTGCACCACCTCGAAACCGCGGTGCGCGCGAAAGCCCTCTTTGAGCGAGACCGTCACTACGTGGTGCGTGACGGAGAGGTCGTGATTGTTGATGAGTTTACCGGTCGCATGCAACCAGGGCGGCGGTGGAGCGAGGGTCTCCACCAGGCGGTTGAGGCAAAAGAAGGCGTGCCAGTCCAGCGCGAGAGCCGAACGTTCGCTTCCATCACCTTCCAAAACTACTTCCGCATGTATGAGAAGCTCGCGGGTATGACCGGTACCGCGGAGACCTCCGCCGAGGAGTTCTACAGTGTGTACGGACTCACGGTGGTGCAAATACCCACTAACCGTGCGGTAGCCCGTAAAGATCACAACGACCTTATATTTATAAATGAGCGGGGTAAGATGAAAGCGATTGCAAAGAAGGTGCGCGAGCTCCACGAGAAGGGTCAGCCGGTGCTGGTGGGGACCGTGTCAATTGAGAAGAACGAGGAGCTCTCTGCATACCTTGCGCGCGAAGGAGTGCCCCACGAGCTTTTGAATGCCAAGAACCATGAGCGCGAGGGAGAAATCATCGCGCAGGCGGGGCGCAAAGGCACGGTCACCATCGCAACCAACATGGCGGGACGCGGGGTTGACATCAAGCTCGGTGGCAACCCCTCCACGAAAGAGGCGTACGAGGAGGTGAAGGGTCTTGGGGGGTTGTTTGTGCTCGGCACCGAACGGCATGAGGCTCGGCGTATCGACAACCAGCTACGTGGGCGCGCGGGCCGTCAAGGGGACCCGGGCGAGACGCAGTTTTTTGTGTCGCTCGACGACCACCTCATGCGGGTGTTTGGAAACAACAGCATGATACGGAGCGTTATGACGAAAGCCACTCCCTCTGAGGATGAGCCGATTGTGCATGGCATGATCACCCGTTCGCTTGAGACCGCGCAGAAACGGATTGAGGGTTTCAACTTCGATGCGCGGAAGCGCGTGCTCGCGTACGATGATGTCTTGAATCACCAGCGCGCCGCGCTCTACACGCGGAGGCGCGCGATACTCCTCGGCGAGCGCGACGAGCTCGAGAAGTACCTCGCGGGTCTCACCGGTGACACAGTGGCACGTGCGATCGAGGAGCGACGCACCACACTCGGAGAAGAGGAGTTTTTTGCGGTCCTGCGGCGCCTCCTTTTGCAGACCATTGATGTGTTTTGGCTTGAGCACCTTGAGGCGATGGATCACCTGCGCTCATCGGTGAATCTGCGCGCGTACGGTCAGCGCGACCCGCTCATCGAGTACCGCAAGGAGGGACTTCGCATGTACCGTCTTCTTGAGGAGGGTATCGCGGCACAGGTTGCGGAGTCAATCCCCAAACTCGGACAGGGTGCGCTCGTGAAGGAGGAGGAGGAGATGAAGCGCGACAGCAAAGTGGCGCAGGAAGCGAGTATGAACGTGACGTCGGGCACAACCGCGCGGGTACTTGCCCGAGGCGAGCGAAAGTTCGGGAGAAATGACACGGTGCGCGTCACCAATGGCACCGAGACCAAAGAAATGAAGTACAAAAAGGCCGAGGAGCTCCTCGCAAAGGGTTGGAGGGTGGTGTAGCTCCGCGCAAAGCCGAGTTATGCACATGGTAAGCCATTTTTTTGGTGGCTTGTGGGGTATACTGGAGACGTATCTCGTGCGCACCACCGCGTTTTTGGTTATGTGGTGGTGCGTCGGTACCGCACACCACAATGAGAGTGCTCATGTATGGGTGGGAGTTTCCCCCGCATAATAGCGGTGGTCTTGGAGTAGCCTGCTATGGGCTTGCGAGGGCACTCATTGCGGAGGGTACGGACGTAGCGTTCGTGCTTCCGCGCAGGATGCCTGTGGGCTTACCGGGGTGTACGTTTCGGTTTGCCGACGAGGCGCACCTCTTGACGGGAGAGCAAGCGGAGCAGTTTGCGTCTGGCTACATCACCGAGGAGCGGCTCGCATTTCTGCGCGGAAAGTTTCCCGAACTCCACTACGGCCCGTCGCTCTACGATGAGGTCTTGGCGTACGCCGCGCGCGCCCCGTTCGTCGCGCTCGCGGAGCGTGCGGACGTAATTCATGCGCACGACTGGCTTTCGTTTCCTGCGGGTATTGCCGCCAAGGAGGTGACGGGGCTTCCGCTCGTGGTCCATGTGCATGCGACCGAGTTTGATCGCACCGGATTTGGGAGCGTGAATCAGAACGTCTACGACATCGAACGGCGTGGCATGCATGAGGCCGACCTTGTGGTGGCGGTGTCCGAGTACACGCGTGGCATCATCATTGAGCGGTATGGGGTTGCGCCCGAGAAGGTGGTGGTGGTGCACAACGGGATAGACCCCGATGATACCGCTGTGCACCACATCCCCTACGACTCACTCGATCGCCTCAAGGAGCACGGGTGGGGGGTGGTGCTGTTTGTGGGACGCCTCACCATGCAGAAGGGACCCGACTATTTTCTGCGCGCGGCGAAGAAGGTCCTCGAGTACCGCCCGAATGCCATATTTGTGGTTGCCGGTTCCGGCGACATGGAGCGGCAAATCATAAACGATGCGGCGTACCTTGGGATTGCCGACAAGGTGCTCTTCGCGGGCTTTACCCGTGGCAACGAGCTCTCGCGCTTGTACCGGCTCGCGGATGTGGTTGTGATGCCCTCCGTGTCGGAGCCGTTCGGCATTGTGCCCCTTGAGGCGCTCCTCAACGGCACGCCCGTGCTCTTAAGCAGGCAGTCGGGGGTGTCGGAAGTTGTGCGGAGCGCGCTCCGCGTTGATTTCTGGGACACCGACGAGATGGCAAACAAGATACTTGGTATTCTCACGTACCCGCCACTGCGTGAGGTACTACGTGCAGAGGGTGGAGCAGAGGCGCGGCGACAGCTGTGGAGAACTGCGGCGCGGAAATGTATTATGATGTACGAACGTGTTGTGCGTACCTTTGCGCCGACATCATCACCATCATGAGCGCGGTCTGTTTTTATTTTCAGGTGCACCAGCCGAGGCGCGTGAAGCGCTACCGCTTTTTCGATATTGGGAAGGACCACGAGTACTTCAACGATACGAGTGGAAAGAACACCGACAACGGGTGGGTGACGCGCAAGGTCGCGGGCAAGAGCTATCTTCCCACCAATGCGGTGATGCTTGAGTTGTTGGAGCGGCACCCGGAGTTTAAGATCGCGTACTCGATTTCCGGCATCGCACTTGAGCAGTTTGCCGAGTACGCACCGGAGGTGATTGAGTCATTCAAGCGTCTTGTGGGAACGGGCAGGGTGGAGCTCCTCGCCGAAACGTACTACCACTCTCTCGCATTTTTGGGGAGCCCACGTGAGTACCGCGAGCAGGTGCGAATGCACGGGGACCTACTCCGCGAGCTCTTCGGTGTGACCCCGTATGTGTTCAGGAATACCGAGCTCATCTACCGTAACGATATTGCGGATCTCGTTTCCTCGATGGGGTACCTCGGCATGCTCGCGGAGGGTGCCGATCACTTGTTGGGTTGGCGCAAACCGACGTTCGTGTACCATGCGGTGCATGACCCTACGTTTAAGCTTCTCCTCAAGCACTACAAGCTCTCCGACGATATCGCCTTTCGGTTCAGTAACCGCGGTTGGGAGGAGTGGCCTTTGACCGCGCCGAAGTTTGCCTCGTGGGTGGATGCGCACAATGGCGATGGGCACCTCGTGAATCTGTTTATGGACTACGAGACGTTTGGTGAGCATCAGTGGGAGGACACGGGCATTTTTGACTTCCTACGCGCACTGCCCGAGGAGGTACTGCGGCACCCAGACAACGAGTTTGTCACACCCTCGGAGGCGCTCATGCGTTTTGCGCCGGTGGGCGAGCTTGATGCGCCCCACTACGTGTCGTGGGCGGATATGGAGCGCGACCTCTCGGCGTGGCTCTCAAACCCTATCCAGCACGATGCGCTTCGTGCACTCTACGCGCTTGAGGGCACGGTGCGGCAGAGCCGCGATGAGGCGCTTTTGCGTGACTGGCGACGGCTCACCACGTCCGACCACCTCTACTACATGTGCACGAAGTACTTCACCGATGGGGATGTGCATAAGTACTTCTCACCCTACGAGTCCCCCTACGAGGCGTTTCTAATCTACATGAACGCCCTCCATGACCTTCGTCTTCGCGCGGAAGCGGCACCCACGCGGTACCGCTTCGGTACGTTTGAGCGAAAGGCGCGGGGGGTTTTACAAGCGTTAACGTCATAGGAGTATGCCAACAGCAAGAAAGACGGCGGCAAAGGCGGCGAAACCTGCGGTAAAGAAAACCGCCAAAGCGCCCGCAAAAGTGGCGAGCAAAGCGATGCGCTCGTGCTGTCCAGGAGACTGTACCGTCGCGCCGGTCGACAAGTTCTTCTGGGTCAACAATGGGCCTGTGGTGGGTGACCTCGCGGCACTTCGCGCCGCGCTCGAAGGTATGACCGACGAGCAGTACGCGTACCATACGACTCGTGCGGGGAATGACTTCGCGAAGTGGATAAGCGAGGTGTTGGGGCACAAAGCGTGCGCCGACAAGGTGAGTCGTGCAAAAACGCGTGTAACTGCCATTCGAGCGATAGCGACCTGCGCGTGCGGATAACGTCCTTTTTCACACACTATGGCGCGCTCTTTAGTCCTCAGCAATGGGAACATGCTCGTGTGCCTCGACGAGTGGGGGCAGGTGCGCGATTTCTTTTTTCCCCGCGTGGGTCAGGAGAATCACGCGGGTGAGCCACTACGGCATAAGATTGGCGTGTACACCGATGGGGTGATGAGCTGGTTTGACGGAGGTGCGTTTGACGTCTCCGTGCGCTACCTTCCCGACACGCTCGTGAGCGAAATCGAGGCGCGACACAAGACTGATGCGTACAGCGTACACTTTACCGACCTTGTGTACAACGAGACCGATATATTTGTTCGGCAGGTGAGAGTGGTGAATCACGCACCGGTGACTCGCAAGCTCAAACTCTTTTTTAACCAGCAGTTCCATATCGGTGAGTACGCACGGGGGGACACCGCCTACTTCTCTCCCGACCTCCATGCACTCGTGCACTACAAGGGGAAGCGCGTGTTCTCGGTGTCGCTCCATGCGGAAGATGGTTTTTTTGAGGATTATGCGGTAGGCCTTTTCGGCATTGAGGGTAAGGAGGGTACCTGGAAAGATGCAGAGGACGGCGTATTGAGTAAACAGCCCATCGAGCACGGCTCGGTGGATTCTGTGGTGGGAAAGGGTGTAACACTCGCCCCCAATGCCACGGTGCACCTCTCGTACTGGATATGTGCAGCGAAGAGTCATCGCGATATGGAGAAGCTCCACCGCGATGTGCTTGTACGGGGACCTGAACACCTGCGGCGCACCACGGAGGACTACTGGCATGCGTGGGTGAACAGGCGGGAGATTACCAAGTGCGAGGTGGAGCCATACCTCCTTGACCTCTACAAGCGCTCACTCCTTGTGATGCGTGCGCATGTCGACAATCGTGGCGCCATCATTGCGTCCTCAGACTCGTCCCTTTTACAGAATGGTCGGGACACCTATTGCTACTTTTGGCCGCGGGACGCCGCGTATACTGCGCTCGCATTTTTGCGTGCGGGGCATACAACCTCAAGCAACCGACTCCACTTATTTTTGAATGAAATTATCACAGATCATGGGTACCTTCTCCACAAGTTCCGTCCCGATGGATCGCTCGGAAGCTCATGGCACCCATGGATTGAGGCGGGGAGGAGCCAGCCACCCATACAGGAAGACGAAACAGCAATTACACTTGTCTCGCTCTATGAGCAGTACCTCCTTAATCGGGATGTAGAGTACATTGAAAAGGTGTACAATTCGTACATAAAGAATGCGGCTGGTTTTTTGTGCCGCTATCGTGACAAAAAGACGGGCTTGCCCCTCCCGAGTCACAATCTCTGGGAAGATGCGTTTGGGGTGTTTACCTACACTTCGGCAACTGTTTTTGGTGGCCTCACTGCGGCGGCTGCGTTTGCGAAGTTGTTAGGAAAACAAGTGGCGTATGAGCGATGGAGTGTGGCTGCGGGCGAAGTAAAGGAAGGCATACTTACCCACCTTGTGCATGAGGATGGGCGTGTCATGAAGCAGATACGTCACACGGCCCAGTCGCGTGACCTTGACCCCACAGTGGACGCGTCAAGTTGGTACGGCCTCTTTCGGTTTGGGGTGCTGCCAGTTGGTGATCGTTTGCTTGAGCGGGCATATGAGCACGCGCGGGACACTCTCACGCTCACAACCCCCACCGGTGGTATGGCGCGTTATGAGGGTGATCAGTATTTCAAGCGTGCAGATGTGATTGGAAACCCATGGATTATCACGACCCTATGGCTCGCGGAGTATGAGATTGCTCGAGCGGCTACGCTTGAGAATTTGGTGCGCCCCTACGAGCGGCTCCGGTGGGTGGCAAAGCGCGCTTCACCCGCTGGGCTTCTCTCGGAGCAGTATGACCCATATACCGGCGAGGCAATCTCTACGTCACCTTTGGTGTGGAGCCATGCTGGCTACGTCCTTGCATTCCTTGCGTACCTTGAGAAGCTCGAAGCTCTCACTCCGTGCGCAAGGTGAGGCGACGCAGGGGAGTAGTGCTCGCCCAGTGTGGCGCCCCATCCTTGTAGCATTGATGGTGTGGGATGTCCTCGCGCGAACTTTTCTGAAACAGAGTGTGAAATTGTACTATGCTACTATAGCAACCCACAAGACTTGATAATGCTCTTGCGAGAGGTATTGTCAGAAAAAAATGATGGTTGCATGACGCGATGAAGGGGTGTTTCTATCGGCTTCCCATTCGTCCACACCACATGCTATGCTTCCATGCGGACATATGATGTGCACCGACTCAGCGTCCGGATGGTATGTATTTTCAACACGAGGTTGTGACGGAGATCAATATGTCATTACCATTCACCATGAGTGTCGTGTACGTAATCAACCGACGGCGCGTGCTTCTCGCTCAAAAAGCCAGGGGGATGCTTAAGGGGTGTTGGTGTGGGTATGGAGGGAAATGCGAACCCCACGAAAGCATACTCGACGCGACCGTGCGTGAGGTATGGGAGGAGTGTGGACTGCGTGTAGCTCCCCGGCACCTTCACTACCGCGGTGAGTTCGTGTTTCTAGATAGCACCAATTGCGCAATATTTGAGCTCAACGTGTGGAGTGGAAGCCCCAGGAGCACAAAAGAAATGCGCAATCCACGATGGTTCGCTAAGGACAATCTCCCACACTCAGTGGGTCACCAGAAAGACAGGGAAATGCTTTCTCAACTTGGTGTTTCCCCCCACTACATACGTGTACTGGTTTCAAGATACAAACGTCGCTACGTGCGATATCCTCGCGTAAGAAAGCCGGTGTAACTCCGGCTTTCGCCTTGTGTCTGCTTCCAGGTATGGTATAGGTATGGGTACACAAGCGATATGCGCATACTCACTCGTCTACTCCTCACCGCCCTCGCACTCCTGTTGGCGGCCTACCTCATTCCCGAGATTACCGTCGAGAGCTTCTATGTTGCACTTAGCTTGGCGCTTCTCCTTGGGCTTGTAAATCTCATCGTACGTCCGGTGCTCGTGCTTCTCACGCTCCCTGTCACAATTCTTTCGTTGGGTCTCTTCTACTTTGTCCTCAACGCCTTTTTGTTTTGGGCGGTCGCCGGTCTTATCCAAGGATTTGAGGTGCGCGGATTTCTTGCGGCACTCATGGGTTCGATCATCGTTTCGGTGGCGAGCACTGTGGGAAGTAAACTTTTCACGTAGTACATATGGCCTTTGTAGACGAACTTACATTTCATGCGAAAGCGGGCGACGGAGGCAACGGCGTCGTGAGGTGGCGTCGAGAAAAGTACATTCCGAAAGGCGGTCCTTCCGGAGGTGATGGAGGTAAGGGAGGTGATGTACTCGCAACTGCGGTACGCGACCTCAATGTGCTCGCAAAACACGCGCACCGACCTCACTTTACCGCTGAACGAGGCGAAGATGGAGAAGCATCCCTTCGACACGGAGCAAACGGAAAGGACATCGTCATCCCGCTCCCACTCGGCGCGGTGGTGACCAACACACGCACCGGGGAACAAGTTGAGCTCTTGGAGGAAAACAGGCAAATAGTACTCCTACGGGGAGGTGTGGGAGGCTATGGAAATGCGTACTTTAAAAGTCCAGAAAACACCACCCCGAAAGAATCGACGGCCGGAGCACAGGGAGAAGAGGCAAAATTTCATGTTGAGCTTCGTATTATCGCTGATGCAGGCTTTGTTGGGCTTCCTAATGCGGGAAAGTCAAGTCTTCTCAATGAACTGACCCACGCACGTGCGAAGGTTGCGTCGTACCCATTCACGACACTCGATCCTAATTTAGGTGACTACCATGGCTACGTGCTCGCCGATATTCCCGGGCTTATTGAGGGAGCTTCGCAGGGTAAGGGGCTTGGTCAAAAGTTTCTTCGACACCTCGCGCGCACGAGATTTGTTATACATTGTGTTTCCTTTGAGAATGATGACATGTTGGCCGCATACGACATGGTACGAGAAGAGATGCTTACGTTTGGAGGACTTGAAAAAAAACCTGAGTGCATCGTGCTCACTAAGTCAGATGTAGCAACCTCTGAGCGTGTAGCGGAAGCGGTTGAGTTGTTTGAAAAGCGAACAGGGGTGCGACCGCTCCCTGTGAGCGTCCTTGATGAAACATCGCTCGGTATGCTGCGCACCTCACTCTCAAGGTGGCTTGGCGCAGATACTCAAGGTGAGTAGTTGCGTTGCACTAGCTCGCAACTCATTGTATGCTTCGCACATGCAACTCACGCCTACCATCGGCCTTGAGATACATGCGGAGCTGAAAACTGCCACGAAGATGTTTTGCTCGTGTAGGAATGATCCTGATGAGGAAAGGGCAAATTGGCACGTGTGTCCGGTATGCATGGGGCATCCGGGCACACTTCCCGTTATCAATGGGAGGGCGGTCGAGTATGTCCTGCGTGTGGGTTCTGCGCTCGGGGGTGAGCTTGCGGACTACAGTGAGTTTGACCGCAAGAACTACTTCTATCCTGATATACCGAAGAACTATCAAATCAGCCAATACAAGTACCCATTCGTAGCACGTGGGAGGCTCAATGGAGTCACGGTGACTCGTGTGCACTTGGAGGAGGACACCGCGCGCTCGGTGCACACCGACGAGGGAACGCGTGTAGACTTCAATCGTGCGGGGGTGCCCCTCATGGAGCTCGTGACGGAGCCTGAAATACACACAGAGGAAGACGCAGTCTCGTTTGCACGAGAACTTAGAAATACATTAAGGTACTTGGATGTCAGTGATGCAAACCTTGAAAAGGGAGAAATGCGTGTGGAGGCAAACATCTCGGTTGGTGCGGAAGGTAAGCTTGGTACTAAGGTTGAAGTGAAGAATCTCAACTCGTTCAAAGCGGTGGAGAGCGCAATCCGCTACGAGGTGAAGCGTCAATCTGAATGTGTGGCAAAGGGCGAGAAGGTCGCACAGGAAACTCGCGGATGGGATGAAACACGACAAAAGACATTTTCCCAACGTTCTAAGGAGGATTCGCATGACTACCGCTACTTCCCCGAGCCGGATCTTCCAAAAATATTGAGGAGTGGAGTGGAAGGGTGGCAAGAGACGGCACTAACTGCGACACTGCCCGAGCTGCCCTGGAAAAGGAGGGAGCGCTACCGCATGGAGTTGGGCATCGCACCTTCAGCAGTGGAGACGCTTGTGCAGGATATGGAGCTTGGATCTTTTTTTGAAAAAGTGTGCGCAGTGCTTCAGCCAAGTGGATGGAAAGTTGCAGCAAACTATATTACAAGCGATTTGTTGGGCATTGTGAATAGTCCAAACTATAAGGGCACGCAGCTAGTGAATCTCGACGCGAATCAGTTTGCCGAACTGGTGACGCTTGTGGAGACAGGGGTACTCTCATCAAGGGGTGCGAAAGACGTGCTCGCAAAGTGGCTCCTCGAGGGAGGGTCACCAAAGGCGATTGGTGAGAATAACAACCTCCTCCAAAGTTCCGACGAGGGCGAAATCACTAGTATAGTGTTAGATATTTTGTCCAGCCATGCTTCAGTGGTTGATGAGTGTAGGAGCGGTAAAGAGTCGGCTCTCCAGTACTTGGTTGGTCAGGCGATGAAGGCTTCAAAAGGAAGAGCGAATCCTACATTACTGCAGAAGATAGTTCGTGCACAGATTTTTGGTGAAGGTAGTAAGTAGAGCGCGTAATGGTTGGTACACCGCCAGCGTGTACACCCCAAGACCGGTTTGCAAAGGTCCACTGAATGACAGAGGTTTTTCTTCTCGCTAAGTTTGAAGGTTTTGGCGTGTGGCGGTGTTTCCACAGCGCGGGCTGGTGGGCGTAGCTAACAGAGGTATACTGTTCGTATGGAGGAAGAACTGATGTTTTCAGGCACCTTGTACATCTCGTCAAAGCGAGCTGCGAAGGAGTTGCGCTATACGAAAGACTATGTTGGTCAGTTATGTCGTGCACGAAAAGTGGATGCCAAGCTGGTGGGGCGTACGTGGTACGTGAATCGAGACGCGCTTTACGAGCATCGCGCGGAAGTAGAGCGTCAGTGGCGCGAAATGGGAAGTGCTGAGAAGGTTACTCGTGATAACGAGTATGGTCTCGAGCAGAATACTGACGACGCCTCAATGGCATTGTCTGCTACTCACCGTGGCGGAAACGTGTCGCACAGGGCCGACATGCGTCCCATACCGCTGGAGGACTTTGCGATGACAAGAATGCCCACGAGGCTCGAGATTGAAAGAAAAATGCGACAGGATTCCCTCATGAGCACCATGGATGTCTCGTATGAGCGAGATGTTCCGCTATACTTTGAAGATGAGCGACCTCTTAATCCGGAGCCGTACAAAGTGGTGCGCTTTGATGACGCTCCCGTTTCGGTTTCGCCCCCCATGCGCTACCAAGAGCGTACTGAAAGGGACACGGTACCGCGTTTTCAAAGTGGCGCTGCTCGCCAGTATGTGTCCGCTCAACGACGAGACACTGTTGATGGTGTCATACTCTCTCCGCTTCGCCCGCACCAGGTGCGTGTCAGCGCTCGAGGTGGGCATGTGCGCTCCCGCAATTCCCCAGTGTATGATACCGCGCATTGTGAGTCGTATGAACGTCCTAGAAAGAAGCACAAAGAGCGTGGGAAGACGATGCATCTCGTTGCGGCAGGTCTCATCGTTGTGCTCTCGCTTGTTGGAGCGTACATGGTTCTCACATACTCCGGACTTGATACCGTCTCGCCCACTACTGCGTCGTTGGGAGATGTTGGGTTCCTCTCTACGCTTGTAGATTTTTTCGAGTAACTTCACGAGGTGGGTAATTACCGTGCTTCTGTGTTACCTGCACCATGCACCTCTCACAGCATGCTCATGCGCCCTACGGTGTCGTTCCCCGGCACTTCGAAACTCACACAGTGCAATTACGTATGTCGTAGACTATTCACATGTGGCGTGCGTGTGAGTAGCTGACTTGGTGCTATGCTCTAAGTATGGGCACTCACGCTCGTCGGAGCGTAGTTTCTGTAATACTGCTCTGCGGGCTGTTGCTGGGTGCCTGTGGCGCAACACTTCTGCTCACGCCTCTTGCGCGTGCGTTTGCCACGGGAACGGCGATTGCCACCTCGTTTCCTGTGCGGGGCGCGGTAGAGGATGGAGACCTTGTCTCCCACAATGTTGAGACGGGGTTCTACGAGCGCTCGTCGGTGCCAGGCGACAAGGATTTGTTTGGCGTCGTGGTGACCGACCCCACACTCCTCATTACCGATGGGGAGGAGGATGTACCTGGTATGGTGCCGCTGGTGCGTTTTGGTGAGGCGAGAGTGCGTGTCTCCACCGAAGGGGGGAGTATACGTGCGGGTGACTACCTCACAAGCTCGTATGTGGTAGGTGTTGCAATGAAGGCGGATACCACCAAACAGGGAGTTGTATTGGGGATAGCGCTCCAAGACTTTCCCGCACCGGGGGTGGAAGAGGAGTCGGTGTTGGTTGACGGACGCACTGTTCGTGTCGGGCATCTCCCCGTTGCGTTGCGTATCGGTGTGTATACGCCAGAGAGCGAGGTTGCGACGAGTACAATGGGGGCTGGGTTTACGGAAGATGGTGCACCTGTGGTGCCGGAGGGGAAAAGCATTCTTGACCTCCTGCGGTACCTCATCGCGGCGGCGGTCGCACTTGGTGCACTCTTTGTGGCGCTACGGAACTTTGGCGGCTCGCTCTCGGAGAGTATCGCATCGGTGGGGCGCAACCCGCTCGCGAAGACGTACATTCTTTCAATGATGTTTTGGAACAGTATGCTCATCATTCTCATTTGTTTGGTGGGGTTTGGTATAGGCGCGTTTATTATTATGTATCCTGTGTAGTATGGAGTTCACTAATCTTTTTCAAGGCGGTGCGCCCCAAGGTGGAGAGGGGGTGCCGGCAGATGCACTCTCACCCGTGATCGTGCTCTCACTTGCGGGTTTGCTTGTGGTCGTGGTGGTGGCGGGAATTTTTCTCTGGCGACTTACGCGCCGCAGGGCACAGAGCGCAGGTGTGGTGGAGGCGGAGCATAGGGCAAACGCCATCATTGAGGCGGCGGCGGCCGAAGCGCGCACACTGCGTGCGGAGCTTGAGCGGGAGCGAGTGAAGGTACTCGAAAACGACAAGCGGGAGCTCCAGCGTGTGGTGGAGGTGTATGGCGACAAACTTGACCGAGTGCTCAAAGAGCTCTCATACGACATACAAAAACAGCACCTCGATGCGACGAAAAACTTTATATCCGCGCTCGCACGGGTTGAAGACAGGGTGAATGAGAGTGGAAGTCAGGCACAAGAGAGTATGCGCTCCTTCAGTGCACAAGCGGGGGGGCTCTTTGAGGTGATGGCGGGTGAGGTAGATAACGTGAAGAAGGGTATCCAGCACCTTGCGGTCGCACTCGAAGAGGCGGCGGCAAATGAATCGGACAAAAACCTGGAAATTGTGCGGCAAGAGATGCGCAAGATAGGATCACAGACCGCGGCGAGTATCCTTGAGGTCGCAAAGGGTCTCGACGCACTTCTCAAAAAAAATCTGGAGGAGCAGTTCGCCGCAATTTCGACTGAAGTCGAGGGGTATCGACGTGCGCGTCTCGCGCTTGTGGATGAGCGTATTCTCACTTTGGTGAGTGAGACCGCGCAGATTGCACTCGGAAAACAGCTCTCAGTTGAGGAGCATGCCGATCTGGTCTTAAAGGCACTCGATGAGGCAAAGAGCAGTGGTGTGTTTGTGTAGCATTTCACCATGACACCGAAAGTTATCGCCATCGTCCTTACAAATACCTACACGGTGAATGACCTCCTTCGCCGCTTCGGTTTTTTGCGGGCGTATCTGGAGGCGAAGCTGTTTGGAGGGGCGGAGGGTGCCACACTAACCTTAAGTGCGGTGCTTGCGCGCGAGCGAGCAGATGAGGGGAGTGTCGCCGCACTTCTGGACTGGGAGAAGGCCTTTACGCGCGAGAAGGTATCGCTCGAGTCGCTCCGCGTGATGCTCCCGAGTGTGGAGGAGGACGTACGTGGGCTCCCGGTGCTTAGGCTCTACACACCGGTTGAGCTCGACAGCACCCACACCGCGCGCGTTGGTGCGTGGGTGAGGGAGCACCTCGACCCAAACCTCATGCTTGAGCTCCACGTGGACGCGCGTGCGGTCGGGGGATGTGCGTTTGTGTGGCGCGATACCTTTCACGATTTCTCATTGCGCCACTTTGTGCGTGCGCGTCGAGAGCAGGTGGTGAAGATGTTTGACACCTATGGATCCGTGGGCAACAAAGGAAGAGGGGCGTGAGATCGGATTTGTCCGATCGTCTAAACAGTACCTCCTCACGCTTGAGGGGCTTCCAACCGTGCGGGTGCACGATGTGTTGGAGCACGAGGAGGGAGCACGAGCGCTCGTGACCGCACTCCACAAAGACACAGTTGAGGCGCTCGCACTTGATACGCTCGACACGAGACCGGGTGCCCGTTATTCGCTCACCGACCGTGAACGCCAACTCTATATTGGCGAGCGTCTCTTTGGTCGCACGATTTCCGCGCTCGGGGTTGCGATTGACGGGAGAGAACCGCTCCCACGCCCTAATGCCCCGCTTGAGCTCGAGCGTGAAGCACCGGGTATCATGGAGCGGGCACCCATAACCGAGCAGTTTGTGACAGGCCTACCGCTCATTGATTCGGTGCTTCCCATTGGGCGAGGTCAACGAGAGCTCCTTATGGGGTCGGTACGGAGTGGTATCGAGCAGTTTGTGCACGACGTGGTCGCGAATCAAGAGGGCACCGACACGGTGACAATTTACTGTGCAGTGGGGAAGTCCGCAGGTGCGGTGAGAAGTTTTTCCGAGAGTCTTCTTGGAGTTGCGGCAGCGCGCACCGTTATCGTGATGGCGGGCTCCCACGAACCCACGCCACTCATTTACCTCGCACCTTCGGTGGCGTTTTCAATAGCGCGCCACTTCGAGCGTGAGGGCCGGCACGTGCTCCTCATTATCGACGATCTCTACACACACGCGAAATACCTACGTGAAATTGCACTCCTCGCCGGCAGGCTCCCAGGCCGAGAGTCGTACCCGGGCGACATTTTTTACCAGCATGCGCACCTCATCGAACAGGCGGGTTCGTTTGTAGGGGGGGCGACCATTACACTTCTCCCCATTCTCCAAACCGACATCGAAGGGTACACCGATTTCATCACCACCAATATCATGGGTACGACCGACGGGCACCTCTCGTTCTCTCCCTCGCTTTTTTCCCGGGGTCACCACCCGGCAATTTCCATAGAGGAGTCGGTCACGCGTGTGGGAAAACGTACGCAGAGTGCAGTCGGGAAGCAACTGGGCGCCGCCATCGTGCGAACACTCGCCGACCTTCGCGCAAACGAGAAGTTTACGCGTTTTGGTGGAGAACTGTCCGAGGCAGTGCGCAGTGTGCTTGCGACCGGAACCTCCCTTCTCGAGCTTCTTTCAGTTGCGCACGGCACGCGTCTTTCGCTCGACGCGCAGACTATCGTGCTCGCGCTCCCGTTTACCACGTTCATTGAGGGTGACCGTGATGCAAGGTTTGTGCGCGAGCACAAACAGAAGCTCTACGATGCAGCCGCAACACACAAAGGACTTGACGACCTTCGCCACGATGCACGGCATGGAACGTCATTGCAGGATTTTCTGCGTAAGGTCGAAGCTTCGCGCAACATATTTGAGCACATATGCCAACGATAGGGTACCACCAACAGCTCCTCGAAGACTATGAAATCGCTCGTGACATTACGGGCACCTTGCGCGATGTGAGCGCCATCGAGCTTAAGCGACTTCGAGATAGGTTTGATCGCAACGACCGATTTTACAAGGAGCTTGGTGAGCTCTACCGGCTCATCTCCCGCATCGCTCGCAAGGAGGGTCGGGGAGAGCTGGTACAGAGCAAGGGGGAGACACTGCATGTCGCGTTCACAAGCAACCACCACTTCTACGGCTCGCTCAATCGGACGGTTATTGAACGATTCTTGCACGCGACATCGCCTGATTCCACTTGCCTCATCATTGGAGAGACGGGACGGACACTCTGGAAGCGAGTGGGGAAGAAGCGTCGCGAGGTGCGTTTCGCGCAGTTTAAGGACGATACACCGACTGACGATGAGATGCGCGCGTTCCTTGCCACCTCAAAGTCGTACTACCATGTACTCGTGTACTACCCGGGCTTCACCTCGGTCATGCGGCAAGATGCCGCGGTGCTCGACATCACCTTCTCGTCAAAAGACGAAGTGCAGAGTAAGACAGAAGAGGATCGTGACGACGATATGCGCTACATACTTGAGCCTGAAATTGTCAACATGTTTCCCTTTTTCGATATGCAGGTGCGCTACGTACTCTTTGCGCGACTCCTCCTCGAAACGGAGCTCTCACGTGTGAGTGCACGTCTTGTGCGTATGGACGAAGCCGAGGATAATGCTAAGACCTTGGCTCGTCGTGAGCAACGCACAGTGAGGCGTGAGAGAATGGGAGAGATGAGTGCGCGCATGCTCAATACGTTCAATGGTTTCCTACAATGGCAGAAATTCAGCCACTAGTTTCAGTCGGACGTATTCGCTCGGTGCGCGGACAGGTGGTCGGCGTGGTGTGTGACGCTTCCTATCGACCAAAGGCGCACGAGCTCCTTGTCTCGCGGGAAGATAGTTCGGTTCGCCTTGAGGTGTACAAGTATGTGTCAGATCGAGATATTGAGTGCCTCCTCCTTTCTTCACCAAAGAGTGTAGCTAGGGGGATGGTGATGGTGAGTACAGGGACGGAAATCTCGGTCCCCGTGGGTACTGCGACGCTTGGGCGGACATTTGATCTCTATGGTGAGCCTGTGGACGGGAAGGGGCCGGTAGAGGGCGAGCGTCGCTCAATTCACCTCCTTGGAGAATCCGCGCATGCACCCATCGCACACGCAGCAGAAGTGCTTGAAACAGGTATCAAAGCGATAGACTTTTTCGTCCCCATGCGCAAAGGGGGTTCCATCGTGCTCGTGGGAGGGGCGGGTGTTGGTAAAACAATCCTCATGTACGAGATAGTGAGGAATCTCATGGCGAGCCACGATGGGTATGCGGTATTTGCGGGCATCGGGGAGCGCACTCGTGAGGGATATGAGCTCCTTCAATGGCTAAGCGAAACTAGCGTACTTAATCGGGTGGTAATGATTCTTGGGAATATTAACAAAAATGCCGCTGTGCGCTTCAGGACCGCTTGGTCGGCCGCTGCAATGGTTGAACACTTTCGAGATGTTGAAAAGAAAAACGTACTGTTTTTTGTGGACAATATATTTCGCTTTTTACAAGCTGGAAGCGAGTTGTCAACTCTTTTAGGCGAGATACCATCAGAATTGGGGTACCAGCCGACGCTTCAAACAGAGATTGCTCAGTTCGAAAGCAGAATTGCTAGTACGCAAAATGGACACGTGACTTCCGTGCAAACCCTCTATCTTCCGGCGGATGAATTGAGTAACCCAAGCGTCGCCTCTTCGCTCCCTCACATGGACTCTATTATTATTCTATCACGAGATATCGCTCAAAATAATCGTTTGCCAGCAATAGATCTTGCTCGTTCACGTTCAAATATTGCAGACGAGGCAATAATCGGTGTTGCACACTACCGCGCACTTGTTCGTGCAATGGAACTTCTATCCGAGCATGAAAAGCTCGCGCGCATTGCCTCTATTATGGGAAAGGATGAGCTCTCCTCAGTGAATCAAATTATCTATGACCGCGGTCAGAAGCTCATTAACTACATGACACAGCCTTTCTTTAGCGCGGAGGCACAAACTGGGAAGAGTGGAGTGTACGTAAGGGTTGAGGAAACTGTGCGTGATGTACAAAGCATCCTAGACGGAGCTGTTGACACGCGTTCTCCAGAACAGCTCATGGGAATAGGCACCATACAAAGTATTGATCAACACGAATGACAAAGATAGCTGCACCGGGAACATCAAACCAGACGTTAAAGATATTAGTGCTTAGCTCTGCAAAGCTGTTGTGGGAAGGTGAAGCACTTTCTGTAAGCTCTAGGAACACACAAGGAGATTTTGACATTCTACCTAATCATGCAAATTTTATCACGTTGGTGAACGATTACCCCGTGCGACTGCGGGCTATCGATGGGAGTGAACACACGTTTTCATTTGCTCAATCCGTCATAGTTGTGCAAGCAAACGTTGTTAAAATTTTCGGAAATATTGTGTAACTCGTGTAAGCGAGATACTCACTTTTTTGCTGAGCGTTGCAGGTTACCTTTGATAGGTGATTGCACCTTGCCTGATCGTACTGTATAGGCAATCTGCCACACGCTATTGAGGTACGAGGTATGTGAAGTGTTGTGCTGCGTGATATCTGCTGGAGAAATGATGCGAACACAGTTTACGTCTGAGCAAGCCACCAAGCAGTTCGAGTCGCGTGTCTCCAAGTGATCTTGAGTGGTTTTTATAGTTGCATAACTTGTCCACAACATTCGAACCAACTTCACTTCGTGAGGTGTGTACATTCGTCGTAGAATGTAAATATAGTTGGAGCGCAAATTAGCGAAATGTGTATTTTTTTTTTAGTTTTTTTGTAACTCATGTTCGAGTCCTCTGAACAACTCTCTGACGCAGATAATGACGTGCTTGTGTCGTTGAAAGAGGCGAGTAGGCGAGCTGGTATCGTGCCGGATTATGTTGCACGCTTGTGCAGGAAAGGAACACTTACGGGCGAGAAGGTTGACAACGTCTGGTATGTAAGTGAGTCATCACTCGACGCGTTTATTGAGGTAAGGGAGGAGCAACGTCGCCAGCGACGGGAGGAGCTTGGACGCGTGCGCGCGGAGGAGTACCGGCGGCATTGTGGCACCACTACATCGGATGTGAGTACCGCTGGTCCCACATCAAAGCCCCTTGTCACATCCATTCCTAGTGAATGGGATGGCAGTCCATCAGTTCTTAGAAGCGTATGTACTGCGCGTCGCATGATAACCGCAGTGTTCGTTGTGGTGGTGTTGTGTACTACGGTGGTGGCGTTTATCCGCCATGTTCCATCACAGGTACATGTCGCTAATGTTGAGGAATCGAACATGCGTCTGTTGGGTAGTATGCAGTTGGCGAGCGTGCTCGAAGCGATTACCCAGCCCTTCACAAGAATCGCAGAGAGTGTCGGGCGCTTCTTTAGTACAAGAGAG
>CAYLHB010000006.1:0-41023 GCA_964383505.1 uncultured Candidatus Saccharibacteria bacterium | reverse complement strand
TGTACTCTTGTGTGCGGCCATCCTCGTGCACCGCAAGGCCCGCCGGCTTGTTGACGGCGAGCAAGACATCATCTTCATAGATTCTGGATATTTCCATATACTGAACCTACCACGCACAAAGCAAGGCGGCCAATGATTAGCCGCCTTGAAGTCGCTTAAGTGTGTACGGATGTTTCGTGTAGAACATGTTTTGGTCGAGGAGAGACGTTATGAGCGAAAAGAGTTTCCGATCGATCGCACGCACATCACTGTCACGAAAGTGGCGTCGTTTTCTTTTCATTCTTCGATCATCGTGCGACCACGCATAGGAGATGGATACTCGGTACTCTCCTCTGGTGCGTTGACGGTGAATTTGAAGACCGAGTTCCTTTTCGGCACGTGTAATCAAATCGGAAAGGCCGTTTAAAGATCGATGCTCGATTGCTCGTACGATTTCTCCCCCCATGAGACGCTCTACCATGTGCTCAACAAGGTGGTACCGGTGTGTCGCTATTGCATCAACCCGTACAGCATACGCTACGGCCTCGAGCACGTCCGCGCACACTTCGTAGAACCGCTTGGCGCTATGCGCCATTTCTTTAAACGTACCTTCGGGTATGTGCGCAAGCGTCGCAATACCCCGCTCTACACACACGGAACCCAGTATACGATTTGACACGAGTTGGCTCACTACATCTTGTAACCCATGGCGATCGTTATGCACTGCCTCATGACGCCGATAGACAATGGATGCGATGATGGCCTTAAGTTCATAGTCGCCCGCCACCTGCATTGCCCGCACACCCACGTGACTGTGGAGCGCCGTGTAGGCGAGTGCAACATGGGAGAATTCGTATCCCAGGCGGTCTTCCAAACGTAGAATTTTTCCAAGCTCGGACCGAGAAGGTCGTTCCATCCATTCCTCCGTGCCTATCTGACACCTTTGTAGCGTACTTTACTCCCCTGCGCTACTTGCCCATCCGTCTCTCTCGGCGCGCATACGCACGAAGAATGGAGTCGAACTCGCGCTTGGAAAATGCCGGCCAGTAGGTATCTACAAAAAAGAGTTCGCTGTAGACACTCTGCCACGGCAAGAAGTTGGAGAGTCGCTTCTCGCCTCCGGTGCGCACAATAATGTCCGGGTCGGGCATGCCCGAGGTCCACAGGCGCGATGCGAACGTGCGCTCGTCCACCTGCGTGATTCCTTCGGCTATAATTTTGTTCACCGCTTCCAGTATTTCCGGCCTACCCCCGTAACCTCCCGCTATCCAGAGGTGCGAAGATGCGTTCCGCTTGTTTGCTTCATGCACAGCACTCATTTGTTCTTGAAGGTCTTCGGGAAAACGGGAAAGGTCCCCGGCAAAGTGCACCGCGACCCCTTCCTTTTGGAGATGCTTCATCTCCGTTGTAATAGTAGTACGAAATAAGTCCATCAAGTACGACACCTCCTCTTTTGCACGATTCCAGTTTTCCGTTGAGAGCGCGTACACGACAAGGTGCGTCACCCCCGCATCCCTGCACCACTCCATTACCTGCTTAAGCTTCTGGTAGCCCTTGCGGTGCCCCTCGAGGGTGGGTAAGCCCCGCTCCCTCGCCCATCGGCGATTGCCGTCCATGATAATACCCACGCATGTGGGAGTAGTGCTCGTGGGATGTGTATCTTGTGTGGCTTCTTTCATGCCGTATACGTATACATACCACGCGGTAGCTGTGCACGGTATACTGTTACCTGCTCCACGCGGGCGTGAGGCGGACCGGCTCGGAGTGCCTGCTTAAGTTTGGACAAGCGGTCAGGGGAGCTCTCAGCGAGTATCTCAACCGATCCGTCGGGCAAGTTACGTGCAATACATACGATGCCGAGCGACATAGCGGTGCTCCGCGCAAACGCTCGGTACCCGACCCCCTGCACCGCACCGGTAACGACTGCCCGAAACCTCTCCATGGGCTTGTAGTGTAGCATATGAATCCGCCGGTTATGAGTGGATTGAATAAGTAGTAAGGAGGTAGCGCACTACCTCGATTCCCACACCCACATTTCGCAAATACGCACAGGTTAGGCATGGATGCGCAAGAAGCGCTCGGATGGCTTACGGAAAAGCTTGTTACCCATTTTTCATGACACGCCATGTGTCCGTGTATATGCAGCTAAGTGTAGAAATGTGGTTTGTGATCGTCACGGATGTAGCTATGAAATTCTAGTAGTTGCACAGTGCAAATACTAGAATTCCAGACCATACGAGGCAGTCTAGTCTCACGTACCCCCTCATCCCACACAACTCTGTAGCGTAGCTGAATGCCGTGAAGTGATATGTGTCGTTGAGCGGTGTCTGAATCCGTGTGTTGTGGCACGACGACCTACTCCCACTTCACCTTGAGGAAGTGGGCGGCACAACTCATGCAGGGGTCGTACGCGCGGATGAGCTTCTCAAGCTCAAACGTGATTACTTCTTGGTCTGTCACGCCGCTATCGAGAAGGTTCTGTACGAGCCGCCCCGCATCTTCCTCAATGTTGATTTGGTTCTGGCCGGTCGGCACGATGACCTCGCCATCCTGCACCACCCCCTGATCGTTGATGTGAATTCTGTGGTAGAGGAGGCCGCGCGGCGCGTCCACCACACCCACACCCACTGCCTCGCGGTAGGGCACCTTCACCACGGGCTCGGGAGCAAAGTGGGTTTGTTCGAGGAGGTCTATGGACTCGTCTATCGAGTGCACGATTTCAATCGCCTGTGCGAGGTTGTTGTGGAAGATGTCGGTCGAGGGGAAGAGTGCGAGCGCATCGGGGAGCGATGCCTTTGTGCTCGGGTGGAGCTTCTCCTTCGCGACGTTCACCCGCGCGAGCGCGCCCACCATGTAGCTCTCGCCCTTGCTCTTGTACGCGGAGGCCTGGGAGTAGGGGAGGACCACATGCTCCAAGAGCGAGCGGTAGTCGGCCTCCTCGTACTCGATGCCGGTCGAGGTCATGATCTTACCCTTGATGTAGCCGAAGGAACCGTCCGGCACGAGCCCCATGTAGTTGGTTTTGCGGTCGAAGTGGAAGGGTGCCTTGCGGAACTCCTCCACGATGCGGAGCGCCGGCTCGCGCGCGCTTTTAAGTTTCTCAATCGCTTCTTTGACACCCGCCTCATCGGGAAACTTGATGAAGCCACCTATCGTGGGGTACATCGCGTGCACCGAGCGGCCCGCGACGAGTGTGGCGAGGAAGTTGCCGGCGCGTTTGATGTCGAAGCCGTCGTGGAGGAGCTGGTGCTGGTGCGGGTCGTTCTCATCGAAGTCGAGGAACGCATCTTTGCCATAGATGTCGGGGAGAGCAAAGAGGTAGAGGTGGAGTGCGTGGTCGCGGATGATGAGCCCGTGCATGGTGAGTGCGCGGAGGATGTCGGTCTGCGCACTTGGGGTGATGCCGAGCGCGTGCTCGCACGCCTCGATGGCGGCCATGATGTGTGCGTTACTGCAGGTACCACAGATGCGGGAGAGGTGCGAGGGTACCGCCATGATGCTCTTGCCCTTGAGGGCCTCCGTGAAAAAGCGCTTGTACTCTTCGGTCTTGAAGCGCACGTTCGTTACCTTTCCTTCTTCCACCTTGATGAAGATAGAGGCGTCCCCCTCAATTTTAGTGATATGCTCGAGATCCAGGTCGAAGGTATGCATGGTAAAAAATAAAAAATTAGAAATCAAAAATTAAAAATAAAAAATCTCTCCACTGTTACTTCGCTCTTGTCTCGGGTCGCAATTCCGCGACGAGGCCGCTCACCGCCTTCAGGAACAGGTCGGTGTTCATGGGGCAACCGGGCACTGAGGCATCTACGGGCACCACATCCGCGACTTTCTTTACCGTGGGGAGCGCGCCGAATCGGTCAACGAGAAACTGCACCGCTTCCTTCTGTGCTTCCGTAAACGTGTTGCGCTGGCTCGCCGGGAGGCCCGTGACCGCGCACGCGCCCACCGCGACGAGCTTTTTTGAGCGACTCCTAATGTCTTTGAGTTTCTCCTCGTGCTCGGGGCCCGCAATAGCACCCTCGATGAAGGCGATGTCAAACGCGTCGTAGATGTTGTGCTTCTTTAACACCTTCACGTGGCGAAAGTCGAAGAGCTGTTTCCACTCCTGCCAGTGGTCGTTCATGAGCTCGGTGAACATGATGGTGGAATCCTCACTGCAGGAAAATACAAACCATCCGATTTTTATCTTTTCTTGCGAAGTATCACTCATGGTCACCACATAGTACGAAATATCCTAAAGAAAAGCGAGAGGATAACATATCCAGCTGACTACTAGAGTACCATAGGTACCGTACGCTGAATTTTGACACGCTTCTCCTATGGTGTATGGTTTTTGTAGGACTAGGAACGGGAGTGTGGCATGAGCAGAAATCCACGTAGCCGTACGATCCATAGAATTTCCAAGCTTCTTGTGGCGCTTGGATACGAGCCGGAAATCAATTCTGATAGACACGGTAGCTACATTGACGTCACGGTCGATGTGATGGATGGGCCTACGTACCACGTGTGCATTGAACTGGAGAGAGTAGACGGCGTCCCTCTTGTGAGAGCAACTATTTGCCTGCGCGTGCAGGAGGAAGACGTCAATGTGATATCCGCGATTGATGACGTGCTCGGGGAGGCATGGCAACTCGAACGCATTTCGTCGGACGATGGACCCTGCTACACCCTCAACCTTACATGCGTGACTAAGCAGGAAGAAATGGCGCATGCATGGCTTGCCGGAGTCCATCTGCTGATGGTGAGTATGACAGCGAACGTGTGCACGGCAATCCAATGCATTGAGCAAGTTTCCGCCGATGTGCGGAACGAATGTGCGTTGCCCGGCGAGGTGGTTGAGGAGCATGCTTTTGTCCACTAGGGGGGTACTCGTACTCCCCACGTTTTTTGCGTGGAAAAAATGCTTGGGTGTACATGCTCCACTCGGGTATACTCTAGAAATGGCAGGGGAAACCGGCTGGGCGGTGGGTGTGCGCACGATTGCGATAGGAGGGGCCGCGGGGGATGGTATCCGCGAGGCGGGGGTGAATTGGAGTGAGTTTTTAACAGAGCTTGGGTACCACACCTTCTCGTCGTTTGACTACCCCTCGCTCATTCGTGGCGGGCACAACTTTGCCCGCATCAGTTTTCATACGGAAACAATTCGAGCCGACTATGCGGAGCTTGACGTCTTGGTCGCGGTCAACGCAGAGAGTGTGCGTGTGCACCTCTCAGAGCTCAAGCCCGGCGCGTTTGTGTTTGTGGAGGAGGTGCATGCGGATGCGCTCAAGGATGTCGAGGTTCCCCTCATTTCTCTACCCATGCGAATGATTACCGAGGAGCTCAAGGCGCCCCTTGTGGCCCGAAGCTCGGTTGCGTTTGGTGCGTTTGCTTATACGCTCGGGCTCCCGCTCGAGCGTGTGCGCACCCTCACCAATAAAGTGTTCGCGCAAGTGGGCGCCGACCTCAATCGCTCACTTATTGAGAAGGGGTACGAGTACCTTCAGAGCAAGCAGTACCCCCAGATTTCCTGTTGTGTGCCGGACACCTCAAGGGATGCGGGTGATATCTACGACGGCAACAAGGCGGTCATGAAAGGGTTCCTCGCGGCGGGGCTCGAAATGTACGTGGGTTACCCGATGACACCCTCTACCTCGGCACTTCAGTTTTTAGCGAAAGCGGGAAAGGACAGGGGGGTGGTAGTGGTGCACCCCGAAGATGAGATAGCGGTCATGAACATGGCGCTCGGCGCCGTCTACGCAGGGAAGCGCACCGCGCTCGGTACCGCAAACGGTGGCTTCGCACTCATGCAAGAGACGTTCTCGTTTGCGGGTGTCGCGGAGGTTCCACTCCCCATGCTCATCACCATGCGTATGGGCCCCGCGACGGGTGTCGCGACCCATACGAGCCAGGGTGACCTGCGCTTTATCATACACGCGGGGCACGGAGAGTTTCCACGGCTCGTGGTTGCGCCCGGCGACATCGAGGAGTGCTTCTCGTGCTCGGCAGACGTGTTCAACCTCGCGTGGAAGTACCAACTGCCCGCAATTGTGCTTGCCGACAAGCACCTCTCCGAGTCGTACATGTCGCTTGTGCTTGATGAATCGAAGTATGGACCCGACCTTGGCAAGCGTGCGAGCGAGACGGGAAAGCACTACAAGCGCTACGCGCTTACCGGTGACGGCATCTCACCGATTGCCTTTCCCGGCACTCCGGAGACTATGGTGAAGGCGACGAGCTATGAGCACAACGAAGAGGGGGAAGCGACCGAGGTGCCCCACGAGGTGAAGGCGATGCAGGACAAGCGGTTCCGCAAGCTCGAGGGTCTCTATCGTGAGTTTGAGTACTTCCCGACGGTCAAAGTGTATGGCGACAGGGAGAGCGATGCGGTCATTGTGTGTTGGGGCTCCACGAAGGGAGCGGTGCTCGAGGCAATGAAACAGCTCACGGTCCGCATAAAAGTGGTGCAGGTGCTCTGGCTTGAGCCCTTTGATGCAGACAAGGTGAAGGCGGAGCTCGCGGGGGCACGTGTCATCGTGGATGTGGAGGCAAACCATACCGCACAGCTCGCATCCCTCATTCGCGAGAAAACCTCCATTGAGATTACCAACAAGGTGTTGCGCTACGATGCCCAGCCGTTTACCCCCACCGAGCTCGCGCGAGACATTGGCGCGTTTCTGTAAATCACCCACCATGCCACTCAATCTTGCAACCGACATAAAAATCACATGGTGCCCGGGCTGTCCCAACAGCCAGATACTCGTCTCATTTCGGCAGGCGGTGACGGAAATGGTCGAGAAGGGTGAGGTGGCACTCCACAACATTGTGGCGGGTGCGGGGGTCGGGTGCCACGGGAAAATCAGTGATTACCTAGAGGTAAACACCGTAAACGGCCTCCACGGCCGCATAATACCCGTTATGACCGGGGTGAAGCTCGCAAACCCCGCACTCACCGTGGTCACGTTTACCGGAGACGGCGACTCGCTCTCCGAGGGCTTCAACCACCTCTCCCATGCGGCGATACGCAACACCGACATCTCGATTTTTCTCCACAACAATCAACTCTTTGCGCTCACCACGGGGCAGGCAACTGCCACGAGCCCCAAGGGTTTCAAGGGAGGCACGACGCCCTACGGTTCTCCCGATGAGCCCATTAACCCCACCGTGGTCATGCTCTCGCTCGGTGCGACATTTGTGGCGCGCACCTTTGCGAGTGACATCGCAAAGACGAAGGAGATTATGCAGGCGGCCATGCGCCACAAGGGCTTCGCATTCGTTGACATCATCCAGCCCTGCATCACCTTTTTCGATACGCGCGAGTACTACAAAGAGCGTGTGGAGTGGATTGACGCTACGGCGCACGACACAAGTGATTTCGATACGGCACTCCGCCACGCCCGTACGTTTGGTGAGGAGCGGGTGGCGCTCGGAACCTTCTACCAAGTCGAAAAGCCGACGTTTGAGGAGAAAATTATTTCTACAGGCAAGTAGGTGCAGAGTGACAGCTTGTTTACCCACGCAGGACAAGGTACGCGAGGTACCCCACGTAGAGGAAGAAAAGCATTGCACCTTGCGGGCGCGTGAGGGTGTGGCGCGTGCCGATGAACATCATCGCAAAGAGGGTGAGTGATACAAAGAGCTCAAACGCGTTGTCCACCACAAAGCCTGCGGGAATAGGGAGGGGGGTAATGGTGGCGGTAAGACCGAGGATGAAGAGAATATTAAAAATGTTGGAACCGATGATGTTCCCCACTGCAATGTCATGCTCGCCTCGTCGTGCCGCTATGAGTGAGGTGGCAAGCTCGGGAAGTGAGGTACCCACCGCAACGATAGTGAGCCCCACCACTGCCTCCGATATACCCGCGAGGGTGGCAAAGAGAACCGCTTGCTCCACAAGGAGCGAGCCCCCTACAATCAGGGCACACAAACCCCCGAAGACGTAGAGACTCATCCGTAGCATAGACGCGTCTCGTGGGGCGTCCTCACTCGTACCGTTTCCTTTTTTGGTGAGCTCGTAGACATAGTAGAGAAAGATGCAAAACACCCCCAAGAGCGCGATACCCTCTCCGCGCGTGAAGCTGTTACTGGTTGCGCCACTCACGAGTGTATCCGCCCCGAGCACCAACAGGAGCACTCCGCCGAGGAGTGCAAACGGCATCTCTTTCCATACGGTTGAGTGCTGAACGGTGAGTGGTGTTACCACGGATGCGAGACCGAGTATGAGGAGGATGTTTGCGATGTTTGACCCGACCACGTTTCCTATTGCGATATCCGCGGTTCCCTGCAGGGCCGCGTAGAGTGTGACCGAAAGCTCGGGGAGTGAGGTGCCGAACGCAACCATCGTGAGACCCACAACAAGCGAGGGCACGCCGAGCCTCCGTGCGATTGCCGAGGAGCCACGTACGAGGTACTCCGCACCCGCGACAAGGAGTGCAAGGCCCACACAGAAAAGCACAATGGCGACGAGTAGGTTCATGGTGTAGGAAAAACGTATGCGCGATTCGACCCGCAGTGCGCACGTACTGTAGCAGAACAACCACTCTGACTCAACGCGGAAATCCCCCCGCCACTTGCACCCAAGGAGCGGGTAGGGGGTAGAATACAGACACCGCGCACTATGCGCATGCTCCTATGAATCTTTCAACGCTTTTCAATCCCCGTTCGGTTGCGGTCATAGGCGCGTCGGGAGATTCGAGCAAGGTGGGCTACGCGCTCATCAAGAACCTTGTGGAGGGCGCCCACGAACGAGAGGTATACCCCGTCACTTTGAACGCCACGGAGCTTTTTGGCCGGCATGCGTACCGAAGTGTGCACGACATTCCGGGACCTGTCGACCTCGCGGTTATTGCGGTGCGTGCCGACATGGTGCCGACGGTGCTGCGCGAGTGTGCGGGACATGGCGTACAGAGCGCGGTGGTCATTTCCGCGGGTTTCAAAGAAATCGGCCCGGCCGGTCAAGCGCTCGAAGAGGAACTTGCCACCGTCGCGAGAGAGCACGGCATGTCACTCCTTGGCCCGAACTGTCTTGGGATTCTGAATACCCACACGAACCTCAATGCCACGTTTGCCGCAGGGACGCCGCGGGCGGGCCACATCGGTTTCCTATCACAGTCGGGTGCCTTGGGGACCGCGCTTTTGGACTGGGCGTATGGCGAGGGAATAGGGTTCTCATCGTTCGTGAGTTTGGGCAACGAGGCAGTTCTGACCGAGAGTGATTTTCTCGAGTACATTGCGGGCGATGACGAGACGCGTGCAGTGCTCCTCTATCTTGAACAGGTGCGCGATGGTGAGCGCTTCTTAGAAGCTGCAAGGAGTGTAGCGGCACGTAAGCCCCTCGTGGTGTTGCGTGCTGGGCGGAGTGCGCGTGGCGGCTCGGCTGTCTCGTCGCACACCGGCGCGCTCGCGCCCGTCGACGAGGTGTTTTCAGAAGCCCTGCGAGGAGTAGGCGCGATTGAGGTGGATTCGATACGCGACCTCTACGCGGTAACGACACTCCTCCAGCAGAGAATTACGAAAGGTAGTACGAAAGGAATTACGAAAATATGCGTGCTCACGAACGGCGGCGGCCCCTCCATAAACACCGCTGATCTCATTGAGCGTTCGTCGCATCTCACGCTGTCATCTTTTGACGAGGATGTGCGGGGAGCACTGCGAGCCGTCCTTCCACCCGTCGCGGCGGTGGGAAACCCGGTCGATGTGATAGGGGATGCGGGGGCGGATAGGTTTGAGAGCGCGCTACGGGTACTTACGAGTGCGGGCGGCGTCGACGCGGTCCTTGGCATTGTCACCCCACAAATGATGACGAAGAGCGAAGAGATTGCGGAGGTGTTTGTGCGCTACAGCGATGCACGCCCGATTATCCCCGTGCTCATGGGAGGCGCTGCGGTTTCAAAAGGTGTGGAGCGGCTCCGTGATGCTGGTCTTTCACCTTTCTCCGTTCCGTCGGATGCGGTACGCGCGCTCGATATGCTCGCAACCGGAATACATAAAGAAGCCTATGCGCAGGCGCATTCTGGTGAAGCAAGGAAACTCACCATGCTCAACATTGATGAGATGCGCACACTACTCACAAGTTACGGGCTCACACTTGAAGGGGAGTTTGTGCGGGAAGGGCGCGAGCTTTCGAATGCACTCGCACACCTTGGTCCCGGCCCCTACGTGATTAAAGCTATTTCACAGGAGCTCGTACACAAGAGCGACCTGCGTGCGGTACAACTAGGTCTCCCCGACCAGCCCGCGCTCGAGCGCGCGTGGGGTGAAATCTATGAGTACGTGCAGTCGCACACGCCGGGGGCCACTATAAACGGTATGTTGGTACAGAGGATGGTGCGCGGCGTAGAAACCATTATCGGCATGAAGCGCGACTCGGTGTTTGGCCCCGTTGTACTTTTTGGCCTCGGGGGCATTTTTGTGGAGGTGCTTAAAGATGCGTCGCTCGGGATTGCGCCACTTACCAAGGACGAAGCCCTCGCGCGAATACGCCGTATCAAAGGTCTTCCTCTCCTTACCGGTGCGCGTGGGCGCGAGCCGGTGAACCTCGATGCTCTAGCGGAAATCCTCGTCTCGCTCTCAACACTCGCCCTTGCGCACCCGGAGGTGGAGGAGATAGATTTCAATCCTGTTTTTGCGACTCCTGACGGAGTACATATTGTGGATGCGCGGGTGATGGTGTGACGGAAGGGTCAAAGACATGGAGCCGAACGCACTGCGTTCGGCTCCAGTTTGTTGTCCCATCAGCGCAAAGGCACTCCAGGGACTCCATACGCGACTCCGCCGGGAGCCCGCACGGAGTGTCCAGCTTCTTCGATACATTTTGCGTACCATGCGTCGAAGGTTCGCTGGTCCGGCGTGCTCGTCATACTAGCCATCGCGCCGTAACCGGTACCAACAGCCGCTCCGGATGCAGCACCGATCGCCGCACCTGCGCCCGGTACCCCATAGACACCTCCGCCGGCGGCTCCAAGCCCTGCACCAAGTACTACACTCCCAACCGTGGTGAGGACGCTTTTTGTGACACGAGCCTCTCGCGCTTCACCTGCTTTTGCGTGTGCCTGCGAGAGGCACGTGCTCTTGTCTGCGGCAAAATTCTCCGGCGCCGTGCCCGGTGCCGGGATTGTAACGAGCGTAGATTCTGTGGGGAGCGGTGTTGCCAAATCAACAGCCGCACAACCACTTATGGCGGTGGCTAGTACGAACGCCACCATGATCTTTCTCACAAAGAGCATATACCTTACCCTCTCCTTGAGGTTTCAACTACCTACACCCTATATCACAGTACAAAAGATAAGTAAATCTTTTATGAAATTCTTTGCTCGCACAAACTGGCGGTAGAGGAGGTGGAGGAGTAACAGGGGTTAGTCAAAATCCTTGGTACACAAGCCCGACTGTCGCACCAAGGAACGGAACGTGCCGAATGGAATCTCTTTTCGATTGGTGGGTACGATAACTGTGCATACTCCATTTGAATTCTCTCGACGGAACCTCACATGATTACCGCGTTGCGACACGTAAAAGAACCCATGCGCTTGGAGCGCAGCGGTTATGTGAGCGGAGGAGTGGAGCCGAGGCATGCCAGAGCGTCACCAGCTCCGGGCGTTCCACTTTCGGAAGTTTGGCGTGAGTAATGTCCTCAAAGTAGAGCTCAAGCGCTTCGCGAAGGTTCAGAAGCGCCTCTTTTTTGTGGTCCCAAAACTTGCGATATCAATGTTGAGTGATTGTGCAACGTAGTGCTTGCCCTCCTTCCATACCACATTTTTTAAACCGCATATTTTCATAGGTGTGAGTATAGCATAGAGAAGAACGTTTGATTATCCGCATGAACCGGCGGGAGCGGAGGTTGAGGAGTAGCCGGAGGTCTCGACGGTGCCGAGCTCGTCGAGGCGGTCCGTGAAGTCCTCTCGCGACTTGATGAGCTCGGTAATTTTGCTCATGAGGTCGGGGCGATTCACGGTGGTACCGCCGATGACCTTGCCATTGCGTACGAGGATGCGACAGTAGCTGTCAGGCTTTTCCGAGGGGTGGTGAATCACGGTACGGTCGGGGAGGGGACGCACGTCGCCGGTCCACCCTATCTGGAACCCGAAGCCGTGCGAGGTGTGGAAGGAGACCTGCTCAAACGGCACGCGCTCGGATGGGTTTTTGGCCGTCATATTCTTACCTGCCACCTCGCCCTGGAGGCGTGCGCTCATCCAGTTGCCCATGATGACGGTCTCACCGAGTGCGCGGTCCCAGTTTTCACTCGTGTCTCCCGCAGTCCAGATGTCGGGCACGTTGGTTTCGAGAAACTCATTTGCATAGATGCCCTTGTGTACCGCAACACCGGCGAGCTTCACCCACTCCACGGGGAGCTCGACGCCGATGAAGGGAAAAATGATGTCACACGGCATCTCGGTGCCATCGGCGAGCCGTACACCCGTTACCTGCTCACTGCCAAGTACCGCGGCCACTTCCGTTTGGCGAATGATATTGACCCCCTTTTCCAGGAGTACCCGTTCAATGAGACCCGCCTCTTCGGCGGAGAGCTGTGGTTCAAAAAAGTGCTTCTCACGCATCACCTCGGTAATGGTGAATCCGCGCGAGTGGAGAATTTCTATTATTTCAAACGTGACACATGCGCTTCCGATGGTGATGACACGTTTAGGTGTGCCCTGCGCCACCTCGCCTATCGCTCTCGCGTCGTCCACGGTGCGGAGGTAGTGCACACCCTTCTTGTTCGCACCGGGTATACCCCACTTTCGTGCGTGGGCACCCGTGGCGAGGAGAAGCTTGTTGTACGCGAGTACATCACCGTCGGAGAGCGTCACCGTTTTTGCGGTTGCGTCGAGCGAAACCGCAGAGAGGCCACGGAAAAGGTGGATTGAATTTTGGTCGTACCACGCTTGGTTTTTGAGCCACACGTTCTCAAACGGCTGTTCGCCGAGCACCCACTTCGGTTTTGAGAGGAGCACACGCGAGTAGAGCGGGTGTGGCTCGTCGGAAACAATGGCGATTTTGCCCGCAGGGTCGCGCTTCCGGATGGTCTCTGCGGCGGTCGTTCCAGCGATACCACCTCCTATGATAACGTAGGTGTAGTGTTGCATGAAGCTTATACGTGATGCTACTTGGGAAACAGCTGTGTGCCGTCTTTGTCGTAGAGAAAGATGGCTTTGGTGGGGCAGGCCTCGGCTGAAGCGATGAGGGTGGCGTCGTCTACGCTGTTTGCGTCCTTCACCATTATTTTGTTTTCACCATCGAGCTCCCACGTTTCGGCCGCGACCGCCATACAGGAGACTGCCGCGATGCAGAGGTCCCGGTCAACCACTATCTTGGTAATGTTCGAACCTTCCTTGGTTCGTGCGTACTCTTTAAGGTCTGCCATAACGATAGAGTTACTAATTACTAATTACTAATTTCCAAACAGATATTTTTTGGGAATTAGTAATTGGAAATTAGAAATTATATAATTTTCATCCTACTCAAATACCACCCCCGTGACCCCTTCCACCTCTTTGATCACAAGCGGGCCTATGGTCTTAGTATACGTCACGCTCGCGAGCCCACAATCCACACATGCACCGTAGACTTTGAGTACGGCGGTACCGCTTTCGACACGCAGGAGGCGCACGTCGCCCCCGTGCATCTCGATGTACGGGCGCACCTTGGCAAGGAGCGTTTCAATGCGCGCTTCGACCGTTTCCATACGGACATTGTAGCACGCTCGTTCTCTGCTATGCTGAACGTATGAAAGATGGATTTGCGAAGCTATTTACAGGAAAGCGTATTACCCAAATGGGACTTGGGCTTCTGGGGCGCGGGGTGGGGGACGCGGCGTGGCTCGCGCGGGCGGGGGCTAACCTCCTTGTGACCGACATGCGGAGCGCGGAGCAGCTGGCTCCCTCTGTGGCGGCACTTGCACCCTACACGGGGATCACGTTCAAGCTTGGAGGTCACGCGCTCGAAGATTTTCGTGACTGCGACCTCATCCTGAAGGGAGCGGGGGTGCACCTCGACTCAACAGAAGTCGCGGAGGCGCGCAGGCATATGGTGCCGGTAGATATGAGCGCGTCGCTTTTTGCCCGCATTGCGCGCATTCCGCTCGTGGGAGTGACCGGCACGCGTGGGAAATCAACCGTCACGGCACTCATCCACGCACTTCTCGTGGCGGACGGACGCCACGTCCTTTTGGGTGGGAACGTACGGGGCGTATCAAACTTGTCGCTTTTTGATGGGGTGCGACACGACTCGCTTGGCGTTTTTGAGCTCGACAGCTGGCAGTGCCAAGGGTTTGGCGAGGAGCGTTCCCTCGATGCTCCCGGCGTTCTCCAAGGCGCACTCTCGCCCTCGGTGGCGGTCTTCACCACGTTTCTTCCCGACCATTTGAACTACTACAAAGGCAGTCTCGAGGCCTACCTTGCGGACAAGGCGCACATCTTTCTTCACCAGCATGAGGGCGACGTGCTCGTGGTTGGTCGGCAGGCGCTCCCCCACCTTGAGCCGTACAAGCGTCGCATACGTTCGCGCGTCGTTGTTGCCGATGAGGGAAGTGTGCCGCGCGACTGGGGGACAAAACTCTTGGGGGAGCACAACCGCTACAACATCGGTATCGCCCTTACGGTGGCACGGGAGCTTGGCGTTGCAGATGAGGTGGCACGCACAGCGATTGCATCGTTTGAGGCACTTCCCGGACGCACCCAGTTTGTCCGCGAGCTTGACGGGGTGCGCTACTACAACGACACGAATGCCACCACGCCTGATGCGACGCTCGCCTCGCTCCGCGCGCTCGATGCGACAGGTAAAAAAAATGTGGTGCTCATCATGGGGGGTGCGGACAAGAAGCTCGATATGAGTACATTGGTACGCGAGCTTCCGGAACGCGTGAAGGCGGTGGTGCTCCTTAAGGGTACTGGCACGGGCATGCTCTCGCTTTTGGGGAAAGTGGAAAGTATGACTGTTGATTCGCTTGATGAAGCGATACATAAGGCACGAGCGCTGGCGCAAGAGGGAGACTGCATTCTTTTCAGTCCCGCATTCGCGAGTTTCGGTATGTTTACGAATGAGTACGAGCGCGGAGAGCGGTTTGATGCACTGGTGCGTGAGCTCAAGTAACAAAATGCCTCCCCTAGGTTTCCCTAGGGGAGGCAGGCGACGAAGATGCCGTTCATGCCATCGGGGCCTTGCTTCCCGCTCTGTACCCAGCGACGGTGGCTCCAGAGGTCGTGCTTTGCGGTATCGCAAGAGGGGCACTCCTTTTCCCACTTCACGTGAGTGGGGGGAATACCGAGCAATGCACACTGGGCGCGAATCACCCGCTCCAGCGCCAAATACTCTCTGTCCGCAACACACGTTTGGTCAAGAATGCGCGCTTGTAGAAGAATGCGACCATTGTTTTTTGCGTGCTTGCCCGACAGAGGATGTTTGAAGTGCTTGGGACAGATGCCGACTCGTACTCGCACCCGCACACTTGCCACATCCTCCCCAAGCGTGCGCACCATCACCGAGAGTATGCTCTCGTGTATAATCTGCTCCCGTGTCTCCGTATGGGGGGGCAACAATGAATCTCTCCCGCAGTGTCCCACAACCACGAACTGCGTACCGTACGCAATGACGATGGGACAGTCTGCGCTATAGAGCCATGCGGCATCCCCAGGGAATAATAGTACCCCCTCATGCCGGATGCCCCTGTAGAGCGCGATATCTTGGACCACTATTGGGTTACGCGAGAGTTTTTCATAGCGTCCCGAGTACACCGTACGACGCGGTTGCGATAGGTCCAAAGCGAAGAGAGATGTGATTCGCTCCCCCTGCAGACGGTCAATTATCGGGTTCATCGATTCACACAGTTTATTGTCTGTCGATATTTGGTCATTTGGTCTCCAGGACAAAGGTTTCCCCAAGACCGTTATCGCAATCTGACGTGCCCGTATTCCGGCTGTAATGGGAAGGTATTCAAGGGTTGTATGCACGTGCATCTCCCACCCATTCTTGTGCGACACTACCATGCTATACTCCATCTGTGAATAGTACCCCACAGGTCCAACGAGACGTCCACATGGTCGGCATAGGCGGTATCGGCATGAGCGCACTTGCCCAGCTGTACGTCTCGCGTGGAGCCACGGCCACAGGGTCCGATCGAAGCGAACAGCCAACAGTGGAGCTTCTGCGTGGAAAAGGCATCGCGGTCATGGTTGGGCATGCAGGCGAGAACGTGCCGAGTGCGTGCGACCTCCTTGTGTACTCGGACGCCGTGCCGGAGGAGAACCCGGAGCGCGTGACTGCCCGCGAGCGAGGCATCCGCGAGGTGTCATACTTTGAGGCGCTCGGCGAGGCGACAGAGAGGGGAGTATCGATTGTGGTTACCGGCACGCACGGTAAGACGACAACGACCGCGATGCTCGCGAAGGTACTCATTGAGGCGGGAGCACAGCCGACGGTCATATGCGGGAGCATCATGAGTGAGTACGGCTCGAACTTCGTCGCGGGGGGCGACCTCTACGTCATCGAGGGCTGTGAGTACCGACGCCACTTTCTCTCGCTCCATCCGCACCTGCTCGTCATCACCAACATCGAGCTCGACCATACCGACTACTACCGCGACCTCGACGACATGCTCGATGCCTTCGGCACGCTCGCGCGCAAGGTGCCCGACGAGGGGAGTATTGTGTGCAATCCCACCGCACCGAATCTTCGTGCAGTTCTGCGTGGGGCGGGGGCGACGGTGCGGGCATACCCGAGCGAGAAGGTGCCCGATCTCCTCGTGCCAGGTACGTTCAACCGCGAGAACGCGCAAGCGGCAAAAGCAGTCGCGCTCGCCTTCGCTTCCGAAACAAAGGGACCGGGTACCTTTAATGGGGTGGACGCGTCGCTTGCGAGTTTTCGGGGCACGTGGAGGAGGTTTGAGTACAAAGGCACCACCACATCGGGTGCGCGCGTGTACGATGACTACGCGCACCATCCGACCGCGATTGCGCGCACGCTCGACATGGTCCGACAGGAGTTCCCCTCTTCACGCGTGGTGGTGGTCTTTCACCCCCATCTCTACTCCCGCACACGTGACCTCATGGAGGGGTTTGCCGACGCGCTCGCGAAAGCCGACGAGGTGCTCCTTGCACCCATCTACCCCGCACGCGAGGCACCCATCGAAGGGGTGACGAGCGAGGTGCTCGCGGACAAGGTGTCTGCGCGGGGTACGTCCACGAAGGCGTTCGTTACATTGGAGGAGATTGAAAAACATCTTGATTCAAACAAGCACGCACTTGGTACCGCAACGCTCCTCATCACCATGGGGGCGGGTGATATATATCGTGTAGCAGAAAAGTTGACTTTGCAATCGTAAGGTGTTCAAATTGTCACAGGCTAAATTACGAGGGAGGGCAGAATGCCTGCCATCAGGATTGTGCTCGCTCGTGAGTATGACGAGCGAGGAACGGGCCTTGGACCGGCAAGTGTGGGTCGGCTCGATGCAACGTTCTGTGACGCACACAAGGATGATTACTTTGTGTTTGGGGCATCCGCTCCCCCGAACGCGGAACAGGGCTGTCCGACTCTTGCATTTCTGCAGGAGCGCTACGTTAGGGATAACGGGCATAAAGTCTATGCACCCCTCACCCCTCGTCTTGGGTGGGGTACCTATGCCGAGCTTCGTGCGGCATTGCTCACCGCGCTTGAGCTTGCCGTACAGCTTGGGGCAGACGCATACAATGTGGTCGTTCACACCTCGGCCGATCACATGCCGAGAGTGCGTGCGTGTGTTCGATTGCTTCTCGAGAAGGTGCCCGAGCTTGCCCCGCTTAGGGAATCGGGGGTGGTGAGTTTCGTATCATCTGCCCCCGATCTCACTCTGTGGGGGAAGTGCAGGGAGGTGGTGGCACTCGCGCTCCTGCTCTGTGGCATCACCACGACCCCACGGTGGGTCCAAGCCGTGACAAAGTTTCTCCACGGCATCGGTGAGTATGAAATTCGCCGCATGCAATCGGGAGAGATGCCAACTGTACCGCGCGAGTAACGCTCATTCGCGTGTTGCACTTCGGGCCTTCGGGCCCGATTTTCTTTCTACGGAACTTGTGGGTGTTTTTCCACACCGCATATGGGTCAGGTCGCGATATACTGTGAGCACTGCTCGTTCACGCCGAGTAGGCCGAGCTTAAGCATCGCTTGTGTTCGGGAGGTCCATGTCACCATCACCATCACGCAGGGTGTCCCGACTGCTTTCCGGGACACTAATACTCGCCGTGCTCGCGTGGTTCATCATCTTGCCCGTATGGATGAACCATGCCTCTGCGGCTCCCCTCTCCGAGATACGGGACGTGCTTTCCGACTCGGCTCCTTCCATGCCGTCCGACCACACGGTGACATTCACCACGCCGTCGGGCATCGCGGAAGGGCAAACGATTACGGTTACATTCCCCGCAGAGTTCTCCCTCACCGGTCTTTCGGAGGATGATGTGGATATTGCGGAAAATAGTGTTGACCTCACCACCGCTCCTAATTGCAGTGGCAGTGAAGAGGCGCGGGTCGCCGTTTCGGGGCAGGTGGTGACCGTGGAGGTGTGTGCAGGAAACGGAGGAGCGATTGCACCTGCGAGCAGTGTGGTCATAGAAATCGGTGCGCACGCCACATCCTCCGGAACAGGTGCACAGCAAATAGACAACCCGGCATCGGCGAATGACTACGAGATTTCAATCGGTGGCTCCATGGCTGACTCGGGTGACACGCGGGTTTCCATACACGATGCGGTGGTGGTCTCAAGCGAGGTGGACACCACGCTCACGTTTGCGGTGGGGGGAGTGAGCGATGGGGTGAATATAAACGGTGAGGGGGTTGCGACATTTGCGAGCACCACCGCGACCACCGTTCCCTTTGGCCTCCTCACACCGGCCTCCCCAAAGACGCTCGGGCAAGACCTTTTTGTGACGACGAATGCCGTAAACGGCTTTGTGGTGACGGTGCAGGCGTCAAGTGAGCTTGCAAGTGAGAACGGTGCAGACATCAACACCTTTGTGGACGGAAGCGCAACTTCGGTGCCCGCGCTTTGGCAACTTCCATCAGGCGACCCGTACGACAATATGACGTGGGGGCACTGGGGGGTGACGACCGAGGATGACTCGCTTGAGGACGGGGACTCGTTCGGGGTGGCACGGTATGCGGGTAACTTCGTGTCCGTACCGCGTCCCGTCATGTACCACGGCTCGATAGCGGACGGAGCGACCGCGCACATAGGCGCAACGAGGGTGGGCTACAAGGTGGAGATAACCGGCATGCAGGAAGCCGCTTCCGACTACCGAACGACGCTCACCTACGTGTGTACCCCTTCATTTTAATTACCAAACAACTTACGCAATTTGCGAATTTCTTCGTTACCTTCGTCACGAACCCTTTCACAATATGCTCGATATTGCTCAAGGGTATCGTTCCTTGGTGCCTTGAACTTCATCAAATTGCGTAAGTTGTATACCATTTCCCCTCATTAGGAGCGAAGCTTCCACGTAATCATGCGAATGTTCAATTCTCACGGGCCGTGTGGTACCGTACCGGTATGGGAACGTTATTTGTAGTGGGGACACCTATCGGCAATCTTGAGGACATCACCCTCCGCGCACTTCGCATACTGGGTGAATGTGACGCGATTATCTGTGAGGATACGCGTGTCACCAAAAAACTTCTTTCACGGTACGACATTTCAAAGCCACTCATCGCATGCCACGAGCACTCGCGGGAGGGTGTGTATGGGAAAGTTCTCGCCCTCCTCGAGGAGGGGAAGCACCTCGCGCTTGTGACTGATGCGGGCACACCGAGTGTGAGCGATCCTGGCGCAACTCTTGTGTGTAGGGTGCGTGAGGTGCTCGGTGGGTCGGTGCGGATCGAGGCGGTGCCGGGCCCGAGTGCACTTGCGGCGGCGATTTCAGTGGCGGGTATTGATGCGAGGGAAGTCCACTTTCTTGGTTTTTTACCGCATAAGAAGGGTCGGCAGACTGCACTTCGTTCGCTCGCGAGTCTTGAGGGGGTGGTTGCGCTCTACGAGTCGCCCCACAGAATTGTGAAGCTCATGGGTGAGCTTATGGTGCATGTGCCGGAGAAGACCGTAATGCTCTGCCGCGAGCTCACCAAGGTGCATGAGGAGGTCATCACGGGAACACCCGCGGAGCACGCCGCGCGTTTTGGGGACCACCCGGGTGGAGCAAGGGGTGAGTTTGTGGTGCTCATAGCCCCCCATCGCTAGCTTTTGTCTTGAGCGCACGGTGCGGTACAATGGGAGAAACTTCCATGTCCAAGCACTCACTCCTCATCCTCTCCGGCGCACTCGTTATCGCGATACCCTACTTGGGCGTGCCCGCTTCATGGAAAATGGTACTCGAGATAGGGGTGGGGTGCCTCATCATACTCACCACACTCGCGCTTCGCCACGAGGTACGTACACGCACACATGACTCAAATGCTACGCGTTCGTTTGGGGGGCCACAGGACTTCACAGAAGGTGCATCGGATACTTTGCGTGCATCATGAAGCGAAAGGTGAGCCGAGTGGCGGGACATGTGCGCGTGGTTGCGCTCACCCCGCCCGTTGCGGCGGGTGTGCTTGCGCTCCTTACGACCGTTGCGGGCTACTTCGCGGTTCCCGCACTCCTGCCGCAGGTGTACGACCCGCACGCGCCACAGGCGATAAAGGATGACAGCGTGGTTGCGACCGAGCCGAGTGACGCCATGCAACCGGTAGCCACCACGACCGAGCGTGCGGCGTCGTCGGTGCCTGTGCCTGCGTTCGTGACTCTGCCGGACGTAGTGAAGGCGATCTACATGAGCCAGTGCGTGGTGGGCACTCCCGGGTTTCGCAATGAACTCGTGCAACTCATCGACGAGACCGAGCTCAACAGCGTGGTTATCGACCTTAAAGACTACACGGGCAAGCTCGCGTTTACGACCGAAAACCCGCTCCTCAAGGAGTCGGTGTCCGAGCAGTGCGGGGCGCGCGACATGAAGGAGTTTGTCGCAACGCTCCATGAGAAGGGGATATTCGTCATTGGGCGCATCACGGTCTTTCAAGACCCGTTCTACTCGCAGAGGCACCCCGAGCTTGCGGTGAAGTTCGCAAACCCCGCGGGGGCGGTGTGGAAGGACCACAAGGGACTCTCGTTTATTGATGTCGGGGCGAAGCCCTACTGGGACTACATCATAGAAATTTCCCGCGAGGCGCGGCTCTTGGGGTTTGACGAGCTCAACTACGACTACATACGTTTTCCCTCCGACGGACCCATGACGAACATCGTATTCGACTGGGTTGGTAACAAAGAAAAAGCAATCGCACTCGAGGAATTCTTCGTGTACCTCAACGAAAAGGTGAAGGACCCCGCACGCTACCCCACAGGGGTGACGCCACCCCTCATTTCCGCCGACCTTTTCGGGATGGTAACCACCAACTACGACGACCTCGGCATCGGGCAGGTCTTGGAGCGCGCGCTCCCGTACTTTGACTTTGTGGCACCCATGATTTACCCGAGCCACTACCCGCGCGGCTTTAACGGGTGGGCGAACCCGAACACGGTACCCTACGCGCTCATCAAGTTTGTGCTCGACAGCGCGGTGCGCCGAACGGTGGCGAGCGAGAGCTCAATTGAGGTCTTTGGTGCGGAGCCAATATTGAGCACGGTTGTGGTACCTGCGACGAGCAGTACGACCGCGACTACGACCAAGGAGGTGCCGACGGGAAGGTACACAAAGGAAGTCTACGACAAGAACAAGATTCGTCCGTGGCTCCAGGATTTCGACTACGGTGGAACCTACGATGTGACGGAGGTGCGTGCCCAGATTAAAGCGACGTACGATGCGGGCCTCTCGTCGTGGATGCTCTGGGCGCCGAGCAACCGCTACACGCGCGGTGCCCTCAATCCCGAATGATTCTGAAGAATTACGTAATCGTTTACGTAATTAATTATGTAATTAATTGATCGTATGGCAAGTGATTCTTTAGAAGCGGTGCTGTTTGACTACGATGGGACCCTGCGCGACACCGTGCCGGAGATACACCGCGGGGTAAACCGCGTGCTCTCGGCGCACGGGCTCCCGACACAGACCCTGTACGACTTCCATGCGACGTTTACAAACCCCTCGCACGACTACTGGCGGGCGCGGGGTATGATGAAGCCGCACGAGGTGGTGGTGCACGAGTGGCTTTCGAGCTGTGACATTGACCGCTCGGAGCTGTTTCCCGATACGGTGAACACGCTCGAGCGGGTTACGAGTATGGGGCTCCCGTGCGCACTCATAAGCGGGCATACCCACGAATACGTGGTGCGGCACGCGGAGGAATCGGGTATCGCGGGGTACTTTGCGCACATTGAGGGTGATGCATCACATAAGGTGGGTGCGATCATTTCCTTTGTGGAGAGGGTGGGAGTTGCTCCGGAGCGTACCCTCTATGTGGGCGATTTTGTTTCCGACATGCGCGACGCGCGGGAGGCGGGTGTGGTTGGGGTAGGCATTACCCGGGGTACCGGGTCGCGCGAGGCGCTCATCCGTGCGGGTGCGTGCTACGTCATAGTACATCTCGACGAATTGTTCTTACTTTCCCTTGTGTGGCCCGAGGTGCGTGTGGTATAGATGGAGATAGTCGTTCACCTCTTATAGGGAGGCCGCAATGGAAATACAGCACGTCCCCCGAAGGGATGAAGGTATCCGTATTTTCAACTCTGGGGAAAGTGAAGGGAGGTGATCCTATTTCAGTGGGTGGTTGGGATATCTCCAGCACCTTAAAGCTGGCCCGCCACCTGCGGTAAACGCTTGCAGGAATGTAAGTAGGACCGCGAACGCATGTAATAAATAAGCAAGGAAAGCGCCGTTTCGGAGGACGGCGCTTCAATTTTTTTTTGCTCAAAATAAATATTCCCAGGGTGCACTGTCCTCAGCTTGTTCTTTTGTGTGTGCGCGTTCTCCCGTATACTTTTTATATGCCAGATCCTTCCGCGCAGTTTTCACTCGCGAGAAATCTCGATACCTCGCTTGAGAGTCGCATCACCTACTTTGCGCTCACCGACAGCAGGAGCAAGCGCATACCTTTCGGAATAAAACGTTCCGACCGTGAACGGCATATGTACGTCATTGGGAAGACGGGTATGGGCAAGTCGACGCTCCTCGAGAACATGGCCATTCAGGACATACAGAACGGCGAGGGACTCTGTTTCATCGACCCGCACGGAGGCACTGCAGAGAAGCTCCTCGAGTACATTCCCGAGGAGCGCGTGAAGGACGTACTTTACTTCGCGCCGTTCGACCTCGAGTACCCGATTTCATTCAATGTGCTTGAAAAGGTGGAGGCCGACAAGCGGCACTTTGTGGTGGCGGGACTCATGTCGACGTTTGAGAAGATATGGGTGGATGCATGGAGCGCGCGCATGGCGTACATTTTGCAGAACACGCTCGCGGGTCTCCTCGAGTTTCCCGGGGCGACCCTGCTTGGGGTGAACCGCATGTATGTCGACAAGGACTACCGCAAAGCGGTCATCTCGAATATCACCGATCCCGCGGTGCGCTCCTTTTGGGTGGATGAGTACAGTAAATACACCGATCGTTACACACAGGAGGCGACCCCCGCAATACAGAACAAAATCGGGCAGTTCCAATCAAATGCACTCGTGCGCAACATCATCGGTCAGCCACAGAGCGCGTTCGATATTCGGCGACTCATGGATGAGCGAAAGATATTCATCGTGAACCTCTCCAAGGGGCGCATCGGCGAGGGGAACGCACGGCTTCTTGGAAGCATGCTCATCACCAAGGTGTACCTCGCCGCAATGAGTCGTGCGGATGTCTCCTCATCGGTACTCCGCGGGCTCCCCAACTTCTTCCTCTACGTGGACGAGTTTCAAAACTTTGCAAACCGCTCGTTTGCCGACATCCTTTCGGAGGCACGCAAGTACAAGCTCTGTCTCACCATTGCCCACCAGTACATCGAGCAGATGGAGGAGGAGGTGCGTGCGGCGGTCTTCGGCAACGTCGGCACAATGATGACGTTTCGTGTGGGGGCGTTTGATGCGGAGGTGCTCGAGAAGGAGTTTGCGCCGGTGTTTACCGCAGACGACCTCGTGAATCTTGGGGCGCGGCAAATCTACCTCAAGCTCATGATAGACGGCGTGTCGAGCCAGCCCTTTTCGGCGGTCACCATGCCGCCCATTGAGGCACCGCACTTGAGCAACCGCGACCGCGCCATTGCCTACTCGCGCTCGCAGTTCTCTCGCCCGCGCGCCGAGGTGGAGGGAGAGATAGATTCGTGGATGAAGCAGTCGTACGTTGACCCCACGGAGGAAGCGAAAGAGCGCGAGAAAGCCGAGCGAAGATTTACCACACGACAAGGCGAGACCCCGCGCCCGCGTACATTTGAGCGCGATCGCGCGGTGCCCGAACGAGAAGCGCGAGAGCCACGCATGTCACCACAAAATCGTCCGCGCGTTGAGGCAAGTGCGCCGCCCTTGGGTGGGTACCGCGCCCCGAGGGCACCTTTCTTCCCACCACCACCCCATCAGACGCACGCAGTTTCAGACGCACCAAGGCCCATGCCACCGCGCCCGCGACCGGTGGAACCTCGACCGCTCCCCCCTCACCAAGGGTCGCTCAAGGATATCCTCGCGAAGGTCGCTCCGCCTCCCGCAACGACCACGCCACAGGTTTCGCCACCTCCTGTGGCACCCCCGCAACCTTCACATTCGCTCGGCGTACCGCCCCAAAGGCCTCCTGTGGGTGTGCCGGAGAGGCGCGAACCGGTCCGTGCGCCCCTACCTCCCCAGACAGCGAGGATCGACAACGGGAAGGGTGTCTCACCCGAGGGCAGGCAAGCGCTTCGCGATCTCCTCGCCAAGGTGACACAAGTCGAGCAGAGTGCGCCGAACGTGAAGCCACCTGTGATGCCTTCCCGTCCTCCACAACCCGCACCTCCCGTGCCACCCGCACCGCAACCCCAGACGCAACATACACCACGGCGTGATACGCAGGAGCCGACGCCACCTCCCCACACACCGCAGGGTGGTGCGGAGTCACCCGCAACTCACCCTCGCGAGGTACCCGAGGACACCTTGCGTACGCTTCTCGCGGTGAAGCGACCGAATATACCATGAGGTTTTTTCGTGTGCTCATACTCCTTCTTATGGCACCTACGTTGTGTGGTGCCTCCGTGCAGATTTCCGAAGTGGCGTGGATGGGGACGGCAAACGATGCGAATGATGAGTGGATAGAGCTCTACAACGATGGCGCGGAGCGAGACCTAACCGGCTGGATGCTCGCCGCGGTTGATGGCCAACCCGCAGTGGCGCTTGAGGGCACCATACCTTCGGGTGGCTACTATTTGCTTGAGCGCACCGATGACTCGTCGGTGCCGGATATCACCGCCGACCTCATCTATACGGGCGCGCTCGGCAACGATGGCGAGACGCTCGAACTGAAAGACTCATCGGGAGTGGTGGTGGATAGTGTGAACGGGTCGGACACGTGGAGTGTGGGAGGGGACAACACCGCGAAGTTTACCCTCCAGCGCGCGGGGGGCGGATGGGTCACCGCGGAGGGAACACCCAAACGGAGCAACGCCTCAAGCAATGCGACCCCTCCCGAGGAGTCTCCCTCATCGGATGAGGAAACAAACGGTGTGTCCGAAAGTGGGCCCCCCTCTTCCACAAGTGGTTCGTCGGGAGGTGCCTCGGAAAAAAGCACCGGTACGAAGGCATCTTCGGGTGGCACCTCTTCATCCGCTTCGCCTACCACCAAAGGGGAACCATTTCTCTCGCTCACTCTCGGGTCGGACGTGACGGCGGTTGCAGGAGCCCCGGTCACGCTTACCGCACTCGTGCGCGACGAGCGTGGTGTGCATGAGCGGGGGGAGGTGAGGTGGACTTTTGGAGACGGTACGACCGGCACGGGGAAGACGGTCCGGCATACCTATAAGTTTCCGGGCACCTATGTGGTGAATGTTAAGGTGACGGGCACGGGTGTGCACGAGGGGCTTTCCGTTGAGGATAGACTCGTGGTCTTGGTTGAATCGCTCCGTGTTGCCATTACGCACGCCGATCTCTACTCGATAGAGCTTACTAATATGAGCGAGCGCGACCTCGACCTCTCAGGTTTTGCGCTTGCGGTGGGCAAGCGGCATTTCCGCATCCCGCAGGGGACGGTGCTCCTCGCCGGAGGCGCCGTTCGTTTTCCCTCATCGGTGACCGGTCTTGTCGCGTCGGATGCACGCTCGGTGGGGCTTTTCTTCCCGAGCAATGTGCGTGTTCGAACCGATACCGTAGTCGCACGTGCGGGAGATGGAAAAGAGATGCAGACGAGTGACGATAAGCGGGAAGAGGTACCTGAGGTGGCGGTGGAGCAGGACATTGAGGTAGCGGAGGCACCCGACGACCTTTTAGTCGCGAGCGACGTTGAGAGGGAGCCTGACGTCTCCGGCGTGAGTGACGTTTCTCCGCCGGTCGAGTCGGTGTCGCTAAAGGCGAGTGCAATCGGGGTCACTGATTCGCTGGGGAACGCGGGCACAACGAGCGTGTGGTGGTACATTGCGGGGCTCGTTGCCCTCATAGCGGTTGCGGGAGCGGGAGTGGTGCTCGTGCGCCGCGAGCAAGAGGATGTGGCATACGCGTACGACATCATTGATATGGATGAAGCCGATAATGTGCCCGATATACGGGAAGAGGCACCAATACCCCGCGCCTCACCCAAGGTGCGTAAACGCTGACGTCTTGCTATAGTCACCCGATGGAGCCGAAAACAAGAACCATTCTCATCACTGGCGCGGCTGGATTCATAGGCTCACACCTCGTGTGTAAGTACCTCGAGGAGGGGCACCGCGTCATCGGGGTAGACAATTTGCAGACGACCGGCGACACGAAGAATCTCACCGAGGCGCTCACCCACCCGATGTTCCGATTCATTCGTCGTGACATCATTGAGCCGCTCTGTGTTTCGGAGAAACTTGACTGGATACTTAACTTTGCGTGCGCGGGCTCCTACACGAGCTACCAGTGGAACCCGGTGCACACCATGCAGACCAACACCATGGGAGTCATCAACTTGCTCGAGCTTGCGAAAAAGAAAGGCGCGCTATTCCTCCAAGCGTCAACGTCGGAAATATACGGCGACCCGCTCGAGGTGCCACAAAGGGAGTCGTACCGTGGCAACGTGAATTCTCTCGGGCCCCGCGCGTGCTACGACGAGGGAAAAAGGAGCGCGGAGACGCTCTGCATGGACTACCACCGCGAGCATGGGGTGCGGGTGAGGATCATTCGCATCTTCAACACCTACGGCCCAAACATGGACCCGAACGACGGGCGCGCGGTGACCAATTTCATCCTGCGAGCGCTTGATGGAAAAGACCTTGTGATATACGGAGATGGGAGCAATAAGCGGAGCTTCCAGTACATTGACGATCTCGTACGAGGCATTGATGCGATGCTTGGACACGAAAGTTTCATTGGGCCGGTCAACCTCGGTAATCCCGGGGAGATTACCATGCGCGCGCTCGCAGACAAGGTCATTGCACTCACCGGTTCGCGCTCGAAGATCGTGTTCGATCGGGAAGCGACCGACGACCCAAAGCGGCGCTGTCCGGACATTTCACTCGCAAAGAAAGAGCTCAACTGGGAGCCGCGCGTGACCCTTGAGGAGGGGCTCCTAAAGACAATCGAATACTTCAAAACTCTCAAGAGGCCCGAGCGGCGAGTGCTCGTGTTTGCAACGACATACCTGCCGGACGTTGGTTCCGCGGAGGAAGCGCTCCGTGATCTCGCAGGATCTATGCCCGAGACGCGTTTCGATATCGTGACCACACGGTTCGCATGGGGTCGCGCCGCACAAGAGGAGTACGGGAATGTTACCGTATATCGTGTGGGTTTTGGGTTTCGTCTCGACAAGTATCTCCTTCCTCTCCTTGGTCTCCTCAAGGGTATGTCCCTCGCGCGCCGTGAGCGCTATGTGTTTGTATGGTCGGTGATGGCGAGCTATGCGGGACTCGCGGGAGCGCTCTATCGGCTCACCCACCCCGGCTCAATCTTTTTCGTGACGCTCGATGATCGCGAGGTGGCGGGCAAGCGTCCTGCGCATCTCTCCCTACTCTCGCGCCTTGTGCTCAAAGTGAGCGCGGGGGCGTACGTTTCCAAGCTCTCAAAAATAGGCACCTCGCCGCTCCTCAAAAATCTTGACACTGCCATGGCGCGCGGGGGTGACGCGTCGAGCTTTGCCCGCCGCGTCGCGCTAAGCTACGCGGATGCGCTCAATAAAAAAGGGAAGAAGCTCGCGAGGCCGAGGTAGTAGATGACCTTGCCCTCTCTATAGATATAATCATAACCCCCCAAGGTATACTGTACGCATGTACTGGATACTCGGTGCGCTTGAGGAGCTTTTGCCGCTCATCGTATTTTTTGTGTTGGAGCGAACGCTCGGCTTCATGGAAGCGATGGTGGGAATGGTGGCCACACTCGGGCTTCTCCTCATGCTCACACTCCTCATGAAGCGAACCGTTCCGCGCTTCGCGCTCGGGAGCACGGTTGCGGTCATACTGTTTGCCGGGGCCACGCTCGCAACCGGTGACGCGGTGTACTTTCAGGTATCGGATACGCTTGTGGAGGGACTGTTCGGCCTCGTGCTCCTCACAAGCTGGTGGCGAGGGTACCCGCTCCTCAAGCCCCTCTTCGGTCGAGTGTTTGCGATTACCGACCGCGCGTGGCTCATCCTTACGGGGCGGTGGGGTGTGCTCCTCGTCGTCGTGGCACTCGGCAACGAGTACTTCCGCCTCATGTATTCCACCGACGTGTGGGTGACGTACAAGCTACTCTCCACCATAGGCATCCTCCTTTTCGGGTGCTACCAGTTCACAGTCTCGATGCGGTACCGTATTCCGGACGAGTCGAACCATTGGGGCCTCCGTGTGCGCAGATAGGGTACTCAGTCCCTTTAAATTTAAAGGGACCAAGTATTTTTATGGGTCGGAATTATCGAAAATTTTTTACAAGTACGCTAGTATTACCATGTGAAAAAGATTCTCATATTCTCCCTCGCGTACTACCCCAAGCATGTCGGGGGTGCGGAGGTGGCCATCAAGGAAATCACCGATCGCATCCCGCGTGATGACATCGAGTTCCATATGGTGTGCCTGCGGTTCGATGCAACACTCCCGCGAGTGGAGCGGGTGGGAAATATCCTCGTGCATCGCATAGGGCCCGTACGCACAAACCCCACCATGGTTGACCTCAAACGCTTGCCACTCCACCTCAACAAGCACCTTTACCAATTCTACGCCCCCCTCGTCGCACTGTGGCTCCATCGCAAATACCGGTACGATGTCGCATGGGCGATGATGGCGCACTCCTGCGGGGTGCCAGTTACACTCTTCCACCAGCTCACAGGTGTGCCGTTCGTACAGACCCTTCAAGAGGGTGACCCACCGGAGTACATTGAGCGGCTCGCGCGGCCGGTGTGGCCACTCTTCAAAAGGGCATTCACGCGCGCGGCGGTCATTCAGACCATATCCACTTTCCTTGCGCAGTGGGCGAAGCGGATGGGTGCCACGTGCCCTATTGAGGTCGTACCCAATGCGGTCAACACGAAGCACTTCTCGCGTGAGATTCCCCACGACGAGCTCGAAAAAGAGCGCGCGCGCATCGGCAGGCGTGAGGGGGACACTGTGCTTGTGACCACCTCGCGACTGGTACACAAGAACGCGATTGATGACGTCATTCGCGCTCTCCCGCATCTTCCCACGAGCGTGAAGTTCGTGGTGTACGGCATTGGTCCCGATGAGGAGAAATTGAAACTGCTCGCACGTGAAGTTGGGGTTGAGGGAAGGGTGCGTTTCGAAGGGCAGATAGGGCACGCCGACATGCCGCGTGCGCTCAAAGCGTGTGACATTTTTATACGCCCCTCGCGCAGTGAAGGTATGGGCAATTCCTTCGTCGAGGCGATGGCGGCAGAGCTTCCCGTCATTGCGACCCAGGAGGGCGGCATTGCTGACTTGCTCTTCGATGAGAAAAAGAATCCCGACAAACCCACCACCGGCTGGGCGGTGCGAAAGGATACGCCGGAAGATATCGCGGATGCGGTTAGGGATATTCTTGCGAGGCCGGAGAAAGTGCGCGAGGTGGTGCAAACTGCAAAAAAATTTGCGTTTGAGAAGTACGACTGGGATCTCATTGCCAAGGATATGCGGGAGAGGGTGTTTGCGAGGGTGTTCGGGAAGGTGTGAAGCGGGTATATTTGACAGTTTCTGCGTATTCGCGTACCATACGCGCACGCTCGTTGGCGAGCGTTTTGTTTACACTATGAGTCGGTCGCTCAAAAAGGGACCTTACGTTGACCCGAGGGTTCTCAAGAAAATTGTAGGAAAACGGCCCCAGGACACGGGGGTCATTAAGACGTGGTCGCGCGCATGCACCATTTCGCCCGAAATGGTGGGCTTCACTTTCGGCGTGCACAACGGCAAGAACCACATCGAGGTGCTCGCCACCGAGGAAATGGTAGGGCACAAGCTCGGCGAGTTCTCACCCACCACGAAGTTCATACGCCACGGAGGAAAGATCCAGAAGGAGCTTGAACAGAAGAAGAAGGACGCCGAAATAGCGGCGGCAAAGGCCGCAAAGACGGCAGCCGCGGCTCCGGTGGGTAAGAAGAAGTAGTATCGAACCACCATGAAAGCGTCTCTCACCAACCATCGTCAGGCACCTCGCAAGGTTCGCGTCGTCGCGGACACTTTGCGTGGTAAGAATGTCGCGCAGGCGCTCGACAACCTTTCCTTCATGCCGAAAAAAGCGGCGCTCCCCATGATGAAGCTCTTGAAGAGCGCGGTAGCAAACGCGCGCCAGACCAAGAGCACGCTCACGGAAGCGGACCTTGAGGTTGCGAGCATCACTGTGGACAAGGGGAGGACTTTCGTGCGTTTTATGCCCCGCGCACATGGTCGCGCCGCGCCCATCAACAAAGAGAGCAGTCACGTGAAGCTCACGCTCCGCGAGCGAGCGGGAGCGAATGAATCGGTAGAGCCAAAAGCGAAGGCGAAGAAAGCTTCGAGCGAAGTGGTGGCACAAAAGACTGATTCCGAAGAAATGAAGTCAGCACGAAAAACTGTAAATCCGCGCGCGACAAAGAGAACCATTGAGTAATTTTTTTGATATTTTATTTTTGCATGTTGCTTTACCTATGACCCACGTAGTACATCCTTACGCACATCGCCTCGGCATCCTCCGCGACTGGAAGAGTCGCTGGTTTGTCCGCGACGATAAGAAGTACCGCGAGTACCTTCGCACCGACACGCTCCTCCGTGAGTTCCTCAAGAAGCGTTTGAAGGGCATGTTCGTCGACTCGATTGAGATAGAGCGCCACAACAACGTGCTTCGCATCATCGTACGCACCGCGCGCCCGGGTCTCATTATTGGCCGGTCCGGCGAGGGTGTCGCGAAGGTGCGCAAAGAGCTTCAGAGTAAGCTTATGCGCATGAAGCTCTCCGAGCTCCCCGAGCTCAAGCTCGACATCGAGGAGGTGAAGAGCCCCGAGACGAGCGCACAGATAGTGGCCGAAATGGTGGCCGAGGGCCTCGAGAAGCGTATGCCGTTTCGCCGTGTGCTCAAACAATCGGTGGACAAGGTGATGGCGAACCGTGAGGTGAAGGGGGTGCGCATCGGCATCGCGGGCCGCGTGGGTGGGAGTGAGATGGCGAGAAGCGAGGAGATCAAGAAAGGTCGCGTGCCGCTCCAGACCCTGCGCGCCGATGTAGACTTTGCCCGTGCGGAGGCGTACATGCCGTACTCCGGTCTCGTCGGGGTAAAGGTGTGGATCTACAAGGGTGAGGTGTTCGAGAGTGATACTGCGCAAAAGCGCTAACCAACCACCATGCTGTTTCCTAAAAAAGTTAAATATCGAAAGTGGCACAGGGGTCGTGACGGCATCCAGTACCGCCACAATGCGACGCGTGGCACCGAGGTTTCCTTCGGAGCGTATGGGCTCAAGACCCTTGAGCGGGGTCGCCTCACGAGTAACCAAATCGAGGCGGCTCGCCGTACGATAAGCCGTGCACTTGGCAAAAACGGTCGCACCTGGATTCGTATTTTCCCCGACCGCCCCTACACACAGAAGGCCGCAGAGGTGGGTATGGGAAAGGGTAAGGGCGATGTCGATCACTACGAGGCGCCCGTACTTCCTGGTCGCGTGCTCTTTGAGGTGGATGGTACCACCGAGGCGGTGGCGCGCGAGGCCCTACGCAAAGCGGGCGCGAAGCTTCCGGTGAAGACCCGGTTCGTCGTGCGCTAGCGTTGCTCCGTAATCGGAAACGTGATATACCACAACCCCTATGAAGCACAAAGAAGAACTCAAAAAAAAGAATGATGCGGACCTCGCGAAGCTCCTTGAGGAGAAACGTGTGGCGCTCCGCGAGTTCCGCTTCAGTGCAACAGGCAGTCGCGTGAAGAATACCAAGGAGGGGGCGAGTCTGAAAAAGGACATTGCACGGATTCTCACGGAGACGACCGCGCGGCGCAATGCGGAAGCTAAGTAACGGCTGACACACGAAACCATGACCACAACCTCAACACAACAGAAGAAGGAAGCAAAGGGCGGCAAGACGCTCGTGGGAACGGTCGTGTCCGCAAAGATGAAGGACACCGCGGTCGTTGCAGTGACACGCTTTGTTGCACACCCCAAGTACCGTAAGTTCATTCGCAGTGTGAAGCGCTACCACGCGCATGACCCGGGCAACACCAAAGCGGAGGGTGACAAGGTTGAGATACGCGAGTGCAGGCCCATAAGCAAGACGAAGCATTTCAAAATAGTGTAGTTCCACCATGATACAGCCACGCTCCATCGTAAAGATTGCGGACAACACCGGTGCAAAGATCGGACGTGTCTTCAAGGTGCTCGGTGGAAGCAAGCGCCACTACGCGCGTATCGGGGACCTCGTGGTGCTCTCGGTGCAGGTGGCAGAGCCACGCAAGATGGTGAAGAAGAAGGAGGTGCTCCAAGCGGTCGTGGTGCGCCAGACCCAGCCGTTTCGTCGAAAGGACGGTTCCTACGTGCGCTTCGACGACAACGCGGTCGTGATTGTGGATAAGGGAAAGAAGGAGCCCAAGGCAAATCGCATTTTCGGTCCCATCCCCCGCGAACTCGCGGAGAAAGGGTACCAAAAAATCGCATCGCTCGCACCCGAGGTGGTGTAGCACGTTTATATACTTTTTATGCGCATCAAAAAAGGAGACAACGTCATAGTGGTAGCGGGCAAAGACCGAGGCAAAACCGGCAAGGTGGTGCGTGCGCTCCCGCGCGAGAGTATGGTGGTGGTGGAGGGCCTCAACCAAAAGACGCGCCACCTTAAGACCAACAAGCAAACCAAGCAGGGTGGTGGCATCGTGAAGGTGTCGGCGCCGCTCCACGTATCGAACGTGATGCTGGTAGATCCGAAGAGCGGCAAGCCCACCCGCGTGGGAAAGACACTCGACCAAAAAGGTAAGCTCGTCCGTATCGCAAAAAAGAGTGGCACCAAGCTCTCATAACACACCACCATGACCACCTTCAATGAAAGAAAGAAAGCGGTATACGGAGCGCTCAAAGAGCGATTCGGCTACAAGAACACCATGCAGGCCCCCACCCTCCAGAAGATTGTGATCTCAACTGGTGTGGGTAAAATCTCCGATCCTAAGAAAATCGAGCTCATTCAGGATCGTCTCGCAAAAATCACCGGCCAAAAGGCGGCTCCCCGTGGGGCGAAGAAATCCATCGCGTCGTTCAAAATTCGCGAGGGGGATGTGGTGGGCTACCAAATCACCCTGCGTGGGGACAAGATGCGTGATTTTTTCGAGAAGCTCGTGCACATCGCACTCCCGCGCATGCGCGACTTTCGAGGCCTCAAGCCCACGGCGATTGACGAGCTCGGCAACCTCACCATCGGCATCACCGAGCACACGATTTTTCCCGAGACCTCGGATGAGGAGCAGAAGGACATCTTTGGTTTTGCAATCACACTCGTCACGTCGGCTGGAAGTCGTGAGGAGGCGGAAGCGTTTTTCCGGCACATGGGAGTACCCTTGCGGGAGCGATAGGAGCGCGTCAATGTGGCGTCGTTGACACGTCACATCGATACTGCTACTATGCGCCAACTCGTACCGAGAGTGTTTGTTATATATGGCAAAAAAATCAGTCATCGCCCGTTCGCAGAAAACGCCGAAGTTTACCACTCGCGCGGTGAATCGCTGTTTTCGTTGCGGGCGTAAGCACGGTTTCATGCGCGACTTCGACCTCTGCCGTATCTGTTTTCGGGAGCTTGCGAACGAGGGCCACATTCCCGGTATTAAGAAATCATCCTGGTAGTACTTCTCTATGGACACCGTTTCCGACATGATCATACGCATCAAAAACGCCGCGCTCGCGGGGCGTGACACCGTGCTCGTACCGCAGTCAAAGATGCGCCTTGCAATCGCAGAGAAGCTCAAGCACAGGGGGTACTTGCGGGAGGTGGTGAAGCGCGGGCGAAAGGGCAGGAAAATGCTCGAGCTCACACTTGGTATGACCGAGAGCGGGCGTATGCGCGTGACCGATGTACGACGCGTGTCGAAGCCCGGATGCCGGCGCTACGCCGGCGCACACGAAATGTATAGCGTACGAGGCGGACAGGGTGCGCTCATTGTTTCAACACCAAAAGGTATCCTCCTTGGTGAGGAGGCGAAGAAAGAGAACGTTGGAGGAGAGCTCCTCTTTGAAATTTGGTAATTTTTACACCATGAGCAGGATAGGAAAACGAGCAATCCCCATACCCGCAAAGACCGACGTGAGCGCCGACCACGGTGTACTCACCGTGAAGGGGCCCGGTGGTGAGCTCACGAAGGACATCCACTCGTTCATCACTATACGTGTGGAGAACGGCGAGGTTACCGTAACACCTGTCAACAATACGAAGCTCGCGAGAGCGCTCTGGGGCACCTACGCGTCCCACGTGCGCAACATGCTCAAAGGGGTGACGACCCCCTACGAGAAGAAGCTCATCCTTGATGGTGTCGGCTACCGCATTGCGGTGCAGGGAACCGATGTGGTGCTCAATGTCGGCTTCAGTCACCCCGTAAAACTCCCCATTCCAAAAGGCATCACCGTTTCTGTCGAGAAGAACGAGACCACTGTAAAGGGGGCTGATAAGGAAGTGGTGGGGCAGTTTGCCGCACACATCCGCAAGGTGAAGCCGCCCGAGCCGTACAAGGGAAAGGGCTTCCACTACTCGGATGAGACCATCTTGCGCAAGCAGGGCAAGAAGGCGTCGAAGTAACCAGGAACGTCACCCTCACTATGAACAAAGCACAGCAAAAGCAAACACACAGAATCGCGCGCCGCCGACGCATACGCGCGAAGGTTTTCGGTACGGCGGACTGCCCTCGGCTCGCGGTGTTCCGTTCGAATCGCGAGCTCTACGCACAGCTCATTGATGATGCGAAGGGGGCCACGCTCGCCGCATCCGACACGCGCCACGCAGAGGGTGAGGGTGTGCGCGCGAAGGCACGCGCAACGGGGGCGGCGCTCGCAAAGAAGGCGGGAGCACTCGGTATCACACGTGCGGTGTTCGACCGAGGAGGGTTTCTCTACACCGGCTCCATTGCGGAGCTTGCGGACGGCGCGCGCGAGGGAGGACTTCAATTCTAATTTGCTATGACCACACACACACCAACACCAGATGCACAAAGGGAGGGGGGCAAAGAGCGCGGAGACCACCGCCGTCGCCCGATGCGCTCCGCGCGCGAGCCGAAACAGCGCAGTGAGTACGATCACAAGATTGTGAGCATACGTCGCGTGACGCGCGTCGTCGCGGGAGGTCGCCGCTTCAATTTCTCAGTTGCGCTCGTCATCGGAAACGGGAAGGGCTCGGTCGGCGTGGGTCTCGGCAAAGCGAACGATACCGCGCAGGCGATTGAGAAGGCAATGCAGGACGCGAAGAAGCACCTCATACGTGTGCCCATCACGAAAGAGGGAAGCATTCCTTCCGAAACGTCCGCGAAGTTTGCGGCGACACAGCTCACGATGCGTCCCGCTCCCGGGAAAGGCCTCAAGGCGGGGAGCGCGGTGCGTACCGTGCTTGAGCTCGCGGGTGTGAAGCATGTCTCGGCAAAGGTGCTCTCGCGGAGCAAGAATCGCCTCAACAACGCGCGCGCGGCCGTCGCGGCGCTTAGCAAGCTTCGTCCCGCGCGACGCCCCAGAGCGGAGGAGGCGCCCGTGAGCGCGTAATCGAGAACATTTGTTTTGTATGCAACTCAATCACCTCACCACAAATAGCGGAAGCACAAAGAAGCGTCGGGTTGGACGCGGTGGCGTGCGCGGAAAAACGTCGGGGCGCGGCACAAAAGGCCAGAAATCGCGTGCGGGACGAAAGTTTCGTCCCGAGGAGCGTGACATCATCAAGCGCATTCCAAAGCGACGCGGGTATGGAAAGAACCGTGGACGAACCGTGAACCAAGGGCGCGCCGATGCGGTGGCGATTTCACTCGCACTTTTAGAACGTACCTTTGAGGCGGGCGCGCGTGTGACCCCGCGCTCGCTCGTTGATAACGGGTGTGCCGTCGCGCGCGGCGGGAAGCTCCCTCGCATCAAGATTGTCGCGACCGGCGCACTTACCAAGAAGCTCACCATTGCCGGTTGCGAGCTCTCGGGTGCGTCAAAAACCGCAATCGAGGGCGCGGGAGGGGTGGTGGTGTAAGGGGTCAAATGTCCAATTTCTAATTGCTAACTACCCAACTCGTCAATCCACCATACACACTAGAATTAGACATTAGGAATTGGAAATTTCGTTACCATGCTCTCCGCTTTCTTTCAAAAACTGCATCTCATCGTCTCCGACCCGAACCTCCGCGGCCGTATCTTTTTTCTCATCGGCGCGCTTGCGGTGTTTCGTATCCTCGCATCGATACCGATACCGGGCGTGAATGCCGACCAGCTCCAAGCATTTTTCGCCAACAACCAGTACCTCGGTCTCCTCAACATCTTCTCGGGAGGCGGTCTCTCGAATCTCTCCATCGTGATGCTTGGCGTGGGGCCGTACATCACCGCGTCCATCATCATGCAGCTCCTCACCATCATGAGCCCGCGCCTCAAAGCGCTCTACCAAGAGGAGGGTGAAATTGGACGACAGAAGTTTACCCAGTACTCACGCATGCTCACGGTACCGCTCGCATTCATCCAGTCGTTCGGCTTCCTCATGCTCCTCTCACGCCAGGGGATTATCGAGGGTGACCTCTCGCTCATGATATTTCTGGTGAACATCGCGGTCGTGGCGGCCGGTTCGCTCCTCCTCATGTGGATTGGGGAACTCATGACGGAGTTCGGGGTTGGAAATGGCGTGTCGGTCATCATATTCGCGGGCATCGTCGCGTCGCTTCCGCAGACCATAAGCCAGCTCCTCTTCACCTACGAGCCGTCCCAGATACCGCTCTACCTCGGTGGGGTCATCGCAACACTCCTTGTCACGGCGGCGGTGGTGGTCATCACGGAGGCGGAACGCCCGGTGCCCGTCACTTACGCGAAGCAGGTGCGGGGGGGCACCAGCTACGGAGGTGTGCAGAGCTACCTCCCGCTTCGTGTGAACCAAGCGGGGGTCATTCCCATCATTTTCGCGCTCTCCATCATTCTCTTTCCGCAGATGATACTGAATTTCCTCTCCACCACCTCGAATGTGGCGGTGGCTGACTTCGCGCGGAGCGCACTCGTCTACTTCACGAACAACTGGATTTACGGTGGTCTCTACTTCGTACTCGTCTTCCTTTTCACCTACTTCTACACTGCGGTCACCTTTGACCCTCAGGCGATTGCGACCAACCTCCAAAAGTCGGGCGCGTTTATTCCAGGAGTGCGACCGGGTGCGGCGACCGCGGAGTACCTCGCGAGCATCCTCACCCGCATCACGCTCGTGGGCGCGACCTTCCTCTCTGCGATTGCGGTCCTCCCCATCGTGATGCAGGCAGTAACCGGTGTTCAGGCGCTCGCGATAGGCGGAACCGCGCTCCTTATTGTGGTATCGGTGGTGCTCGACCTTGTGCGCAAGACCGATGCACAAATATCCATTCGCGAGTACTAATATCCCCACCCCCATACCGCGGAGGGTGTGGTACGCTTCACTACATGGACCAACAGACAGTGATACTCATCGGTCCCTCCGGCTGTGGCAAGGGAACGCAGGCGGAGCTTCTGAAGAGTCACCTTGAGCGTACTGATGCTACGCGCCCCACCCATTACTTTCAGACGGGTGCAAAGTTTCGCGAGTTTATGGAGGGAGACACCTTCACTCAGCGGCGCATCAAAGAGGAGCTCTCTGCGGGCCACCTCGCGCCGGCATTCCTCCCTATTTGGATCTGGAGCTCGCTTTTTATCGAGGGGGTGACGGGTGATGAGCACATCATCATCGACGGGTTCCCGAGGCGTTCGGAGGAGTCACCCGTTCTCCACAGCGCGCTTGCATTCTATGAGCGGCACCACGTGAAGGTGATGATGTTTGACATTTCAGATGAGGAGGTGGTGGAACGGCTTGTGCACGGGCGCAAGCGATTTGACGATACGGAGGAGGAGGTGCGGCGGCGGCTCGCGTGGTTTCGTCGCGATGTGCGACTCACCATCGAGTACTTCCGCGAGCATCCCGACTACGAGGTTTTCGACATCGACGCGGCGCGTCCTATCGAGGAGGTGCACCACGCGATACTCACGTGTCTCAACAATGGCTAAGGTTAAAACACCGCGGGAGCTCCGCGCGCTTCGCGACCTCGGTAAACGACACGCGCACGTTCTTGAGGAGCTCTGTGCACTTGTGGTTCCTGGTGTGACGAGTGGAGAGCTTGAGGCGCATGCGCTTCGGCTCATTGCCGAGGTGGATGCGGAACCTGCGTTCTTAGGCTATCGACCTCTCGGGGCACCGCGCTCGTACCCCTGTGCACTCTGCCTTTCCCCCAACGACATCGTGGTGCACGGCATACCGACCGAGCTCGGTTATACCGCGCGCGAGGGTGATGTGGTGGGGCTCGACATAGGGTTACGGCGGGACGGCGTTATTACCGACGCGGGGAAGACAGTCGCGGTTGGAAAGGTGGACGAGCGCGCACGCGAACTCCTCGCGGTGACCGAGGAGGCGCTCGGGCGAGGTATCGCTGTAGCGCGTGCGGGGAGTACCGTGGGCGACATAGGGCATGCGATTGAAACGTACGTGCGCGAGCATGGGTTCGGTATCGTGCGCGATCTTTGCGGGCATGGCGTGGGAACTGCGGTCCATGAAGACCCACAGATACCAAACTACGGCGCGGCCGGGAAGGGGGAGAAGCTGGTAGCCGGTATGGTGCTCGCGATAGAGCCGATGGTGAACGAGGGTAAGGGTGCGGTGGTGTTTGAGCGTGACGGCTACACGGTGCGCACACAGGATGGCACACGGAGTGCCCACTTTGAGCATGACGTAGAAATCACCGAGGAGGGTACGGTGATTCTCACAAAAAGGTAGCCCGCATGGAAGCGGGCCGTTTTGAGTGACAAATTGCTTGTGCAGGTGTTTCAACCTGGTTCAGTGGCATCGCGAACGATTTGGACCAAGTATGATTCATCGTCTCCTACCGAGCCAAACGATTCCAGTCGGATTTGTTCGCGGCAGTTTGAACTTTGTGGCCTGAAGCACGTACCTTCAGGACACGAGCATGATTGGGTATGTGTCTGACCAAAGTCCGCACTTGGTTCAGGCAAAGGTTGAAGTAAGGCGCCCCCAGCGTCATTTCTGCAAATCGAACTGTTGGGGTAGTGACACGTACCGGGTGGACAACTGCATGGCATCATGAACGCCTCCATTGGAAGAGCATACTGACTTGGAGGAACCAAAATCTGCGTGTATAGTACCATGGATTTGTCGTATTACATTTACCTAATTAGTACATTTCTATGTCTGACTTTCACAGAGAGCGCACCTTGGTCATTATCAAACCTGACGGCGTTCAGCGTTCGCTCGTGGGCGAGATAATAGGTCGTTTTGAGCGTGTCGGCCTTAAAATGGTTGGCCTCAAGTTTATGGTACCGACCGCGGAAGCGGTTGAGACGCACTACACCCTCGACCCCTCATGGAAGCGCAAGGTGGGTGAGAAGGCCATTGAGTCCTACAAAAAGAAGGGGCAGACACCCCCCACCGATGACCCCGAGAAGGTGGGCGACGCGGTGGTGGAGCGTCTGAAGAAGTACATGACGAGCGGGCCGGTGGTGGTGATGGCATGGCAGGGTGCGCACGCGGTGGAGCTCGTACGCAAGCTCGTGGGTGGTACCGAGCCGCGCTCAAGTGATGTGGGCACCATTCGCGGTGACTTTGTGCTCGACAGCTACTCCATGGCTGACACCGACGATCGTGCGATACGGAACCTCATCCATGCATCCGGCTCTGTTGAGGAGGCGAGTAATGAGCTTAAACACTGGTTTACGGAAAATGACCTCGTGGCGTACCGTTTGATACAGGAGCAAATACTCTACGACGTAAACCTCGATGGTATCCTTGAGTAGTGTCGTGGTGCGTGAGGCGGGCATCGAGGATGTGCCCATGCTCGCCGAGCTTTCCGAGCGTACCTACCGCGAGACATTTAGTGAGCGCGATACGCCGGAGGAGCTTGAGTGCGTCGTACGCGAGACGCGCTCCGCGACTTTTTTCTCACACGCCCTTTTAAACCACCGTGCGCTTATTGCAGAAGTAGGGGGCGTACCCGTGGGGTACACCCTCTTTGGGCCGGTTAACCAAACGGACATCGTGCTCCAAGAGGGAGACAGGGAGCTCGTGCGCCTCTACGTACTCGCGAGTCATCAAGGCAGAGGAGTGGGCCGTGCGCTCATGGACGCGACGCTCGCACACCCCACCATGGTGCACGCACCCCGCATCTACCTCGACGTGTGGCAACACAACCACCGCGCACTCACTTTCTACCGGAAGTACGGTTTCTCCGACACGAGCATACATAACGGCGACCACATGGTGATGGTACGCACACACCAAACCGTGTAGCACTGCACACTTATCCCCACCCACCCCACCATTTCCCCTCCACATTCCCTTGGGGGGGTAGAATAGCACCATGGCGGACGAAACCTCCGAAGCTTCTGGTGCAACG
>CAYLHB010000005.1:0-49185 GCA_964383505.1 uncultured Candidatus Saccharibacteria bacterium | reverse complement strand
GGAACGGATGTTCCCCCGACCCCCCTCCTGTTCGGAATTGTCTGTGTGTGTAGTAACCAGAATCTAGGCACCGTATGAAGAAACTTACCCTCTACACAGATGGTGGTGCGCGTGGCAATCCCGGACCTGCCGGAGCAGGTGCCGTCGTACTCGACGAGAGTGGCAAGACCGTGAAAGAGGTGTCGAAGTATCTCGGCCACCAAACCAATAACTATGCCGAGTACCAGGCGGTGATTTTAGGGCTCGAAACTATAAAAAAACATTTTGGTACACCACAATCAAAACAGCTCCATATCGAAGTGAAAATGGACTCGGAGCTCATCTGTAAGCAATTGAATGGCGAGTACCAAATCAAAGAGGAGACGCTCTTTCCGCTCTACATAACGGTACACAACCTCCTCGTCTCAACCTTTCCACACGTGACATTCACCCACATCCCTCGTGCCGAGAACAGCAGGGCAGACAGGATGGCGAACGAAGCCATGGATAGGGGTTGACGTGTGACCGCGGCACGTTTACCCTCCTCTAAGGAACCAAGGGTTGGTGGAGGGCTACATGCGAGTACAGTGTCCTGCGCCGACTACCCTTGTGCGGGTGTCGGCATGTTTCTTCTATCACATTTTGGATCACCCAAGTCTACTGAATACGTTGGTGCATCAGATGGACGACATGGCACCCGACTTGCCCGTGTTAAATCGTCTTCTCGCACACTGGGAGAAAGAACTAACCGGATTTCTCCATTCGGTAGATGTGGCGGTAGTGTTGCCCGCAGAGTTTGCAGGCGTGCGGCACACGATTTTTTCCACGACGCTCCAGTGAGAAACAACGCGCCGGTCATCTGAAGAAGATGACCGGCGTTTCAGTTAGGCGGGTGTGGCCGTGGGTATGCGCATCTGGTGAGTGAGGACAAACGGTTCCTCCGGCTGTGGGAGGACTGCACAGACCACAAACCGTACGTCCCTGAGAGGGAGACGGCCAATCTCATCTCCGGCGTACGGATTGCACCTGCGAATAATGACAGTGCATCCGAGCGATTCGATGACCTCTGCGATGAGTGCCGCGGTGCCACGAAGATTCTCTTTCGTGAGCGCGCATGGTTCCTGCAGGTACCACAGGACGCGGGCCACCTGACTAAGTATATCCACGTCATCGGGGAGATCGCGATCGAGCGCATACACCTCGACCTCACCAACATCCGCTTGTGCGGCTTGTGAAAAGATTGTGCGCAGGTGCGTGTACCACTCTTGGAAACATCTCTCCCGTGTCGTGAGCAAGCCATCCCCTTTTCTTTTTCGTGCCTCTGCGCGTAGCGCGGCAAGGTCAAGTTGAGGTAAGTTTCGTGCAGTGTAATTGTATGTACCTCCGTCCATAACTGTTTCCTCTTCAAAGAACGGTGAATGGTCGTTACAAACTTGCCCCACTCTACAGACTCCGCTTCGCTTTGCAAGCCATGGTAGGGTGAATGCATGCGCATGTTCCTCTACACCCTCATCGGTGGTTTTTTCATCGGAGTCGCGGTGCGCTCACTTAGTGAGATGCCCTTCGCGCTCACGCTCACGTGTGCGCTTCTTGGTCTCGTGCCGCTCGTCGTGGTGGGACTTGTGCAATACCGAGTACCACGGGCGGTGATTCTATGTGGCCTGTTTCTCGCGGCAAGCGCGATGGGAGTACTGCGCACCGAAATGGTGCTCCCCATCGCATATGAACCACTCGAGTCTCGTGTCGGAACAAAAGCGACGCTTGAGGGAGTGGTGGTGCGCGAGCCGGACGTGCGCGAGAACCAAACACTCCTTACGGTGGCCCTTCACAAAACCGGAGGCGAGGAGGTTGCGCGGGTACTTGTGCATGCACCACGCAGGACCACTGTCAGGTATGGCGACACTGTCGCGCTGGAAGGCACACTCGCACGTCCGGAGCCGTTCACCACGGACCACGACACTATGTTCGACTACCCACGGTACCTTGCCAAAGACGGGATACTCTACGAAATGAAGTTTGCGAAGGTGTCTGTGATGGAAACAGGAAACGGAGGAATCGTCGGGACGCTTCTCCACACGAAGCAGACGTTCATCAACGCGCTCAATCGAGTGGTGCGGGAACCGGAGAGCGCGCTTGCAGCAGGGCTCCTCGTGGGAGCGAAACGCTCGCTCGGAGAAAAAATAACCGAGGAGTTCCGCACGGTTGGCCTTACTCACATCGTGGTGCTCTCCGGCTTCAACCTCACCGTGGTTGCAGTTGCCGTGCTGTTTCTCCTCGGTGCGCTCCCAAAGCGTGCCCGGCTCCTCTCCGGGGTCGTCGCTATCGCGGCGTTTACCATGATGACGGGCGCGGGAGTCGCCGCGGTGCGTGCGGCCATCATGGCGTCCCTCGCGCTCCTCTCGCGCACGCTCGCACGTGCCACGGATGTGCTCCACCTCCTCGCGCTCGCGTCGTTTTTCATGGTCGCATGGAACCCGCTCATACTCCTCGCTGACCCCTCGTTTCAGCTCTCGGTTATTGCCACCGCAGGCCTCGTGATGCTCTCACCGCGCTTTGAGCAACGGCTCGCTCGGGTTCCGGAGTCGGCGGGCCTGCGCGCCATTGTAGGGGCAACACTCGCTACCCAGCTCGCGGTGCTCCCGCTCCTCGTCTCCATGACGGGACAGTTCTCACTCATCGCACTTCTCGCAAACCTCGCAGTCCTGCCCATCGTGCCCCTCACCATGCTCATCACGTTTCTTGCGGGCGCAGTCGCACTCGTGAGCACTCCTGTATCCGCGCCCCTTGCGCTTCTCGCTCACGCGCTCCTCTCCTACATACTCCACGTCGCCCACACACTCTCGCGCGTGCCGTTTGCAACGCTCACTGTCCCCGCTCCCCCGGGGTGGATGGTGCTCATTGTGTACGTGGCGGCGGGCGTCTATTTCGTGTATCACCTACGAGTGCGCGCACGTGCGGACACATCTAAGCCCGTGTTGCCTGCTCAAAGCGCTTCGCGACCACATCCCAGTTCACTGCATTGAAAAACGCTTCAACGTACTTGCCTTTGTCGGCTGGTTTGTAGTCCACCATGTACGCATGCTCCCAGTGGTCGACCGCGAGGAGTATGGGGAGTGTGGCGAGCTGGCCCACCTCATGGTCGGCGGCCCACACATGATGAAACCGGCGTGCGAGCGGGTCGAAGGTGAGGAGTGCCCAGCCCGGGCCGCGCGCGGGCACCGATTTGAATATTTCGAGCCAGTTGGAGAAACTCGAGTACTCTTTGAGGAGAAGCTCGTGGAACTTGGTGTCCGCATCGGCAACTTGCGCACCCCCCTCGAGTTGTTCAAAGTAGAGCTCGTGGAGGCGCATGCCGTTCCACTCAAAGCCGAGACGGCGTCGCATCTCCGTAGGGACGTACGCGTGCTCGGTGCCGTAGCTTGAGAGCTTCGTGAGCTCCGCGTAGAGGAGGTTCACATGCTTTACATACCCTTGATAGAGGCCGAGGTGTACGTCAATTTGTTCTTTTGAAAGCCCCGGAATGTCGGGGAGAGAAAAGGTGCGTGCAGTGTACTCCATGGTGTGTGTAGTGAATTGGTATGCAGATATGGTAGCACGGTACGGGTGAGCGCGCATTGAGTGGTTGCATGTGGTATCATGTGCGCATGAAACCTCGCATGCCCCGTACGCTCGAGCACCAAGCCCTCGCGCTCCACAAGAAGCTGGGAGGCAAGATTGAGGTGCGCTCTCGCGCGTGTGCGACGCGCGATTCTTTGAAATTGCTCTACACACCCGGGGTGGGTGCGGTGTCTATGTTTCTCCACGAGCACCCCGACAAGACGCGGCTCTATACGGGAGTGGGTCGCACGGTTGCGATTGTCTCAGACGGCTCAGCGGTACTCGGTCTTGGCAATATAGGCCCCGAGGCCGCGCTCCCGGTTATGGAGGGAAAGGCGCTCCTCTTCAAAGAGTTTGGAGGTGTGGACGCGATACCTATAGTGCTCTCATGCCATGATACCGAGGATATTATTGCGGCGGTCAAAGCGATAGCGCCGAGCTTCGGCGGTATCAATCTCGAGGATATCGCCGCGCCCCAGTGTTTCGAGGTAGAGGCACGCCTCAAGGAGGAGCTTACCATTCCCGTGATGCACGACGACCAGCATGGTACCGCCATCGTGGTGTTGGCGGGTCTCATAAACGCCCTCAAAGTGGCGCACAAGAGCCCGGGGCGGGCACGTATCACGGTAGTGGGAGCTGGTGCGGCGGGTACCGCGATCGCGAAGCTCCTCGTGGGCTTTGGGGTGGGAGATGTGGTGGTGGTCGACAGCAAGGGCATCATCGAGCCGGGGCGTCACTACCTGCATCCGTACAAAAAAGAGCTCGCGGCACTCACCAACCATGAGCGAAGGGTGGGTGGCGTGCGCGAGGCGGTCGCGGGAGCCGATGTACTCATCGGTGTCTCCGGCCCCGGCACGATTCTCCCCGAGCACATTCGCGTTATGGCACAAAGGCCCATTGTCTTTGCGCTCGCAAACCCGGTGCCGGAGATCATGCCCGACGAGGCAATCGCGGCCGGCGCGTACGTGGTGGGAACCGGCCGGAGCGATTTCCCGAACCAACTCAATAACGTGCTTGCATTCCCCGGAGTGTTTCAAGGTGCGCTCTCGCATGGGGTGACGCAGATAACCGACACCATGAAGCTCAAGGCCGCGAAAAAGCTCGCCGCGCTCGTTCAAAAACCCACGCCGACCCACATCATCCCGAGTACGTTTGACAAACGGGTGGTGAACGCGGTAGCGTCTGCAATCAGGTGAACTACTAGGGATTGTAGAAAATGAATGAATCTCTTGAGTGTGTGTTACATATCGGCGACTTTGTTGTGTTCAAAAAAGGGGGTGGTGAGGAAACCGGTATTTATGTGGTCCAGTCCATTCAGGACATGGGGGACTTTGGAAGGTGTCGAGTGCGTAGGATTGGGTCGCACATGGTGGTTTCAACAAAAAATTATCGTTTTAAACCACACCCATGCATTTCAGTCGATAAAAAAAACATTACTCGTGTTTAGCGAGAAAGGGGCAGTCCGATACGAGACCGCCCCTCTATGTTGTGTGACCGTACACCACCTGTAATGTTACACTTCTCGTATGGGGCAAGTCAGAATGTGTCTGTGCCGATATGCTCCTTGGTACGCGGTCCTCGTGCTCCTCACAGTAAATGCACTTGTGTGGAGCGATGTTGCGGGAGAGGAGCGAAGTGGTGTTGCACGTGTCGCCTTCCTCGACGTGGGGCAGGGAGACGCAATCTACATTGAGGCGGAGAACGGCAATCGCATGCTCATTGACTCCGGTGCGACCGCCACGGTGCTACGTGAGCTTGGGAGGTTTATGCGTCCGGGCGAGCGAACGCTCGATGTAGTGGTGGCGACGCACCCCGACCTCGACCACATCGGCGGTTTGCCGGATGTGTTTGAGCGTTACGACGTCGGTCTGTTTCTTGAGCCCGGGGTGAAGGACGAGGGAGATGACTACCGTGCGCTCGTGGATGCGGTGCGTGAGGAGGGCCTTCAACCGGTAGAGGCGCGCGCAGGGCAAGTGCTTGCCCTCGACGAGGGTGTGTACCTTGAAATCCTCTTTCCGGACCGAGACGTTTCTGCGCTCGAGGCGAACAGCGGTTCCATTGTGGGGCGGCTTGTGTGCGGGAACGATTCATTTCTTCTCACGGGCGACTCGCCGGAGGCGATTGAGGAGTACCTCGTCGGTGCTCGGGCATCTCTCAAGAGCGATGTGCTCAAGCTTGGCCACCACGGGAGCCGTACCTCGTCCTCGGATTCATTTCTCGACGCAGTCGCTCCTACAACTGCAATTGTTTCCGCCGGCTGTGACAACCGCTACGGCCACCCCCACAGTGAGGTGCTTGAACGCCTCGCCGCGCGAGGGGTCGCGGTGTGCTCGACCTGCGCGGAAGGGACGGTGATGGTTACCTGTGGCGAGTGAACCGGTGCTATACTCTCCGTATGCTCTCTGAGTTCTTCGTATCCGCACTTTGGTTTGTCACATTCCTCATGCTCACGGTCTTCGGCGTCTACAGCACCATTCTCTTGTGGCACTGGAAGAAGTATGGGACGGGCAGGTTCACCACCACCGCAAACGCGACGCTCTACCTTGTGGTGTCGCTCTGCTTCTGCACCCTCATGGTGGGGGCGGCGCTTACCGCGACCCTCATGTAGCGTAGTTGCTTCTTTGTATGCTCACTACACTCGTGCCCCTCCACCCGAACGAAGAAATTCTCCTCACCGTGCGCCGACACTGGTTTCGTGTTGCCTTGGAAGCGGTGGGGCTTGGGGGGTTGTTTATACTCATGGTGCTCCTAGTGCTTGTGGGGGAGGTTATCGTTTGGGCACTTCCAACCACGTTAGTGAGCGGGGGTATGGCAGGGATGCTCGGACTGTTTATTGTCGCTGCGGTAGGGCTCCTCCTCTGGATGCGATTTTTCTCGGTGTGGAGCGATCACTGGCTCGATGTGTGGATACTCACCAACCGGCGCATCATAGACGTGGAGCAGAAAGGCTTTTTCATACGCGAGGTGTCGAGCTTTCCCCTTGAGCGCATACAGGACGTGACGTATGAGGTGTCCGGTCTCATCGCCACGTGGCTCGACTTCGGCAACGTGCGCATTCAGACCGCCTCAATAAGCGACGATTTCATTATGAAGCAGGTGCCGCACCCGAGTGCTGTCAAGGACGCACTCATGGATGCACTCGCACAAAGGTCGGGTACCGGTAACGAAAAAACCCCTCATGCGGGAGAGGAGTCGGGAACTGTGAGCGCACAAAACAGGGTAACTCAATAAGCAGAGAACTCCTAGAGTAACCCGCGCTTCTTGAGGGTTGCGTGTGCACCCCGCTTATTTATTGTTTTGAGTGCTTTTGTGGAGAGGGTGAGCGTGCGGTACTCGTTAAGTTCTGGTACGAACACACGCCTCTTGAGGAGGTTCGCCTTTCGTCGAGTACCACCCGTGGGATTAAACTGCGTCGCACGGACGCGGTTGCTGTACTTGCCCCCCACTTGGGAACTCTTGCCGGTGACTGCGCACTTTTTTGCCATGGTAGATGCGTGTGGGAAGAGCTGTTGACGAGCTGGTCTCACACGTTGCGCCATGGTAGCATAGTGCACACCAAATGCAACACGTATGGATCCGTTAGACATTTTCTTCTTTCTCATTCTCATATTTTCTATCATCCTCCACGAGGTCTCCCACGGCTACATGGCGGATGCACTGGGCGACCACACCGCACGCTACGCGGGACGGCTCACCCTCAATCCGCTTCCCCACATTGACCTCGTGGGCTCCATACTCATTCCCGGGCTCCTTGTGCTCACGCAATCACCGTTTCTATTCGGTTGGGCAAAGCCCGTGCCGTACAACCACTACAATTTGCGCAACCAGAAGTGGGGCGAGGCGCTCGTCGCGGGCGCGGGCCCAGGTGTCAACATTCTCCTCGCGGTTATCTTTGGGCTTCTTGTGCGCTTTGCCGGCTCCTCGATGCCGCTTGCGTTTGGAGAGCTCGCGAGTTTGGTGGTTATCGTGAACGTGCTCCTCGCCATATTCAACCTCATTCCCATTCCGCCCCTCGATGGGTCGAAATTGCTTCGTAGTGTGCTCCCCCACCACGCGGGGCGAATGTTCGATTCGGTGGAGCAGTTTATGTACCGGTACGGCCTCATTGCGCTCTTCATCATGCTGTTTTTCCTCGTACAGTTTATTAGCCCCGCCATCGGTTTTATCGTGCGCGCGGTGTTTGTGGCGTTGACCGGTGAGGTGCCTCCGTACTAGCACGCGCACCTACACCTCCTTGCGTTCCGTTTCGGCATGTAGTACAGTACCTCCACTGCGAAACCGCAGTTTTTTGTACCGACATTTCTTGATTATGGCGACCATCAACCAGCTCGTACGAAGTCCGCGCAAAGATCGCGTGCGCAAGTCGAAAGTCCCTGCACTCGGGCGCGGTTTCAACGTGCTCAAGAATCACCCAACGTACTACCCTGCGCCATTTAAACGTGGCGTGTGCGTGAAGGTGACCACCAAAACACCGCGTAAGCCAAACTCCGCGATTCGTAAGTACGCCCGTGTGCGCCTCTCAAACGGCATGGAGGTTTCCGCGTACATTCCAGGGGAGAAGCACAACCTCCAGGAGCACTCGGTGGTGCTGGTGCGCGGAGGTCGCGTGAAGGACGTCAACATTCGCTACACCATCGTACGCGGGAAGCTCGACGCCGCGGGTGTAGACAAGCGACGTAAGGGTCGCTCGATGTACGGTGCGAAGAAGCCCAAGGACGCTAAGTAAATCAGCGGGAAAGATCTATAACCAATAATCCATGAGGCGACCACTAAAGAAGAAGCTATCGATACAACCGGACGAGCGCTACAAGAGCGCGGAGCTTGCGAAGTTCATTAATTCCATTATGTGGGATGGTAAAAAGGAGGCCGCGCGCAAAGTGGTGTATCGCGCGCTCGATATCATCAAAGAGAAGGCGCAAGTTGAAAACCCGATCGAGGTGTTTGAAGCGGCAATCAGGAACGTCGGTCCCACTGTGGAGGTGAGGAGTCGCCGTGTGGGTGGTGCTAACTACCAAGTGCCTCGCGAGGTCAGGCCCGAGCGACGTCGTGCGCTCGCAATGCGCTGGATTATTTCCGCAACCCGCTCAAAGAGCGGCGCACCCGCGGCACAGTTTCTTGCAGACGAGCTGATTGCGGCATCAAAAAGTGAGGGCACCGCCTTCAAGAAGCGTGAGGAGACCCACCGCATGGCGGAGGCGAACCGCGCGTTTGCCCACTTTGCGTGGTAGTGACTCTGCCACGACTCCCACCTCACTCGTTCACTTGAGGAATGGGTGAAAGCACGCTATAGTGCACACGAAGCGCGGGGCGCGTTTTTTATTCACCGGCGGAGCGTGAGCGCGAAGCCGTAAGCCACAAAGCACCACACCTATGAACAGAGATTACCCACTTGAGCGAGTACGTAACTTCGGCATCATTGCCCACATCGACGCGGGAAAGACCACCACGTCGGAGCGCGTGCTCTTCTACACAGGCATGAGCCACAAGATAGGCGAGGTGCATGAGGGTGATACGGTCACCGACTGGATGGAGCAGGAGCGAGAGCGTGGCATCACCATCACCTCCGCCGCAATCACCTGTTTCTGGACGAAAATAGGTGAAGATCCGAAAGATCCGAACCACAAGACCCGTTTTAATATTATTGACACACCCGGACACATCGACTTTACCGCCGAGGTGAAGCGTTCGATGCGCGTGCTTGATGGTGCGGTGGTGGTGTTTGATGGCGTGGCGGGTGTGGAACCACAGAGTGAGACCAACTGGCGCTACGCAGACGAGGCGAACGTGCCGCGCCTCTGCTTCATCAACAAGCTCGACAGGATGGGGGCATCGTTTGAGCGTAGCTACGCGAGCATCCTCGACCGCCTCTCAAAGAAAGCGGTGCGCATGCAGATTCCTATCGGTGAGGAGGACCAGCACAACGGTCAAATCGACCTCCTCACTCGAAAGGCCTTCCACTACGAGGGGAAAATGGGTGAGAACGTAACCATGGTGGAGGTGCCCGAGCATCTCAAAGCTGACGTCGAGAAGTACCGCGCGGAGCTCATCGAACGCATCGTTGAGAATGACGAGCAGGCGATGAACAGCTACCTGGACGGCAATGAGCCGTCGCTCGACGAGCTCAAAGCACTCCTGCGCAAAGCGGTTATCGCAAACCAAATCTTTCCTGTCTTCTGCGGTAGTGCGCTCAAAAATAAGGGTGTGCAACCGGTGCTCGATGCGGTGGTTGACTTCCTCCCGAGTCCACTCGACCTCCCCCCCGTCAAAGGAACCGATCCGAAGACCGGCGAAGAGATTTCGCGCGGTCCATCTGATGACGAGCCGTTCTGTGCGCTCGCATTCAAACTCCAGACAGACCCCTTCGTAGGAGCGCTCACCTTCTTCCGCGTGTACTCCGGTACGCTCGAAGCCGGCTCCTACGTGCTCAACACGACCACCGGTGACAAGGAGCGCATAGGGCGCATTGTCCGATTGCAAGCTGACAAGCGGGAAGATGTGAAGAAAGTGTTTGCGGGGGAGATTGCCGCCGCGGTGGGACTCAAAGATACCAAAACGTCGCACACGCTCTGCGACGAAGCGAACCCCGTGGTGCTCGAGCAAATCGTTTTCCCCGAGCCGGTTGTTTCCGTGCGCATTGAACCAAAGACCAAGCAAGATCAGGAGAAAATGGGTCTCGCGCTTAAAAAGCTCGCAGATGAGGATCCCACCTTCCGCATCACCTCCGACGAGGAGACGGGCGAGACCATCATCTCCGGCATGGGTGAGCTCCACCTCGAAATCCTCGTTGACCGCATGAAGCGCGAGTTCAAGGTTGAGGCAAACACGGGCCGCCCGCAGGTCGCCTACCGCGAGACCATTCAGAGGGAGGCGGAAGCGGAGTGCAAGTACATTAAACAGACCGGTGGTCGCGGCCAGTATGGCCACGTGAAGCTCAAGCTCCGTCCGCTTCAGCCCGAAGAGGAGGGCGCAAAGAGGCCCAACAACGTTACGCGCGAAGATCACTTCGAATTTGTGAATAACATCAAAGGAGGTGTCATTCCGCAGGAGTACATCCCCGCGGTGCAGAAAGGGGTGCGCGAAGCGATGGGGCGCGGCGTCGTCGCCGGCTACAAGATGGTTGACGTGTCGTGTGATCTCTTCGACGGCTCATACCATGAGGTGGACTCGAGCGAAATCGCGTTCAAAATAGCGGGAAGCCAGGCGTTCCAAGATGCCGCCAAGAAAGCGGGTGCGGTGCTCCTCGAACCCATCATGAAAGTCGAGGTGGTGGTGCCCGAGAAGTTCATGGGCGACATCAACGGTCACTTAGCGAGCAAGCGTGGCCAGATAGAGGGCTCCGAGCCGCGCGGCATGGCAGTTGCGGTCAAGGCGAAGGTGCCGCTTTCCGAAATGTTCGGGTACACCACCACCCTTCGCTCCATGACCGAGGGTCGTGGCAACATGACCATGGAGTTTGACCACTACGCGGTAGTGCCCCCCAACGTCGCGGCGGACATTGTGAAGGCGAGGGGGTAGGTTACTTGCAGCAATGCTTTCTTGTGGAACCCCATATACTTGTGGTGTGGTAGTCACTCATGTTGAGTAGTGGCCACGTTGTGGTAGTTTTTAGCTGGTTACATATGAGGAGGTTTTCAGATGTTGCAAGTAACTGTGGTAGGAGCTGGTCTGTCCGACGACATCGGCATCGTGCTCCTTCAGGCGGTCAATGACCGAGAATGCGCCATACGTGTTCAGCTTACCTGTGACGAAGTGGAGCGCTACATATCTTCAAAAGAAGGCGCACGCACGCTCGACACGTTTCAGCTAGTGAAGGTGGATGGAGTGAAGTCGGACATAGTTGAAAATAATCAAATTGCGTACCTCACTTTTTTCCTGCACGGTAGCATCACTACCTGTCGCGTACTCTTTGCTCGTGCGCAATTTATTGACGGTACGACATATATGTTGGTGGTCGGTGATGCCCTCTTGCTCTCGGTGCTGGCACAGGTGCCCATGTACATGGAGGAGTGCGACTACCTCGCCGTTGCGCGACCACTCGAACAAACCGATGCGAAACCATCTTCCATAGGGGAATCTGCGACAGACAAGGCACGACCCCGTGTGCCCAACTGAACTCAAGCCCTTGACTCTGCGCCCGGTTGCGGTACGATACGCGTATCGCACTGGGCGTGTTTTTTTATCGCTGGGTAGGCCAGCGACGTCCGGCGTTATTAGCTTGCACCTTCCGGAGTTGAGGCTTTCTCGCGCCCTGAATTCCGTAAGGAGCGCATAACCTTTAGAATCATGGCAGAAGCATTCGACAGGTCTAAGCCTCACGTGAACGTTGGTACCATCGGCCACGTTGACCACGGAAAGACTACCACCACCGCCGCCATCCTCCACGTGCTTGGCAACCTCGCCAAGGACAAGGGCTACAGCGCCCGTGTTGAGGGTGTTGACGGCATCGACAACGCGCCCGAGGAGAAGGCGCGCGGTATTACCATTGCACTCCACCACAGTGAGTACGAGAGCCCGAACCGCCACTACGCGCACATCGATGCTCCCGGCCACGCCGACTACATCAAGAACATGATTACCGGTGCCGCTCAAATGGACGGTGCGGTTTTGGTGGTTGCGGCAACAGACGGCGCTATGCCCCAAACGAAAGAGCACGTGCTCCTCGCGCGCCAGGTGGGTGTACCCAAGATTATCGTCTTCTTGAACAAGTGCGACATGGTGGACGATCCGGACATGCTCGACCTTGTTGAGGAAGAACTCCGTGAGCTCCTCGATAAGCACGGCTTTGACGGCAAGAACGCACCGGTCATCCGCGGTTCCGGCCTCAAGGCGCTCGAAGCAAAGTCGGCTGATGACGAGTGGGCGAAGAAGATTATCGAGCTCATCGACACGCTCGACACCTACATCCCCGAGCCGGTGCGCGACGTTGAGAAGCCTTTCCTCATGCCTATTGAAGACATCTTCTCCATTGAAGGTCGTGGTACCGTGGTGACCGGACGTGTGGAGCGCGGTATCATAAAAGTGGGCGAGGAAGTTGAGATCGTCGGCATCAAGCCCACCACCAAGACCACGGTGACGGGTATTGAAATGTTCAACAAGCAGCTCTCTGAAGGTCGCGCGGGCGACAACGCGGGCGTACTCCTTCGCGGTACCAAGAAGGAGGACGTGCATCGTGGCCAGGTGTTGGCAAAGACCGGTTCGGTCACCCCTCACACTGAGTTTGAGAGCGAGGTCTACATCCTCAAGAAGGAGGAGGGAGGCCGTCACACGCCATTCTTCACCGGCTACAAGCCCCAGTTCTACATCCGCACTACCGACGTGACCGGCGAGGTAACGCTCGCGGAGGGTGTGGAAATGGTGATGCCGGGGGATACGGTAACGTTCAAGGTGAAGCTCGTGGCTCCCGTCGCACTCGAAGCGCAACAGCGCTTTGCCATCCGTGAGGGCGGTAAGACGGTGGGTGCGGGTGTTGTCACCAAGGTTGTCGCGTAAGCGTGACGCAATAAACTATGGCTACTACAGCAACCACAAAGCGCAGTCGGGGAAGTAAGCCAGTAGTGGGCGAGGGAGCGAAACTTCGCATCCGCATTCGGGCGTACGAGCACAAGATTCTTGATGCGAGCATCAAGCAAATCATGGACACCGCACTACGCTACGACGCAAAGGTGGTTGGTCCCGTGCCACTCCCGACCGAGATAAAAAAGTACACCGTCAATCGAGCCGCATTTGTCCACAAGGACGCGCGAGAGCAGTTCGAGATGCGGGTACACAAGCGGGTCATCGACATCTTAAACCCGAATCCGAAGATTATCGAGGCACTCACTAATCTCTCGCTCCCCTCGGGAGTAAACATAGATGTAAAAATGTCTTAGAAGATGTTAGAAAAACGGCCCCCTGCGGGGCCGTTTTTCGTTACCGCTACTGAATTGCATCGTCATTTTTTGCTGTGAAGGATATGTGGGTGTGGTACGATACCTACGCGCGTGACTTCACGAAATGTTTGCCATGAGCTTTGTGGATACCTTAAAATCATACGGTTTCTTTTCCTACGGAAAGGTGGTGCCTAACCTCACACTCTATGGAAAGCCCGCGCCGTACCCAGTCCTCAACGAACGTGGGGTGCGTGCGGGAGCGGGGCTCATGTTTGCACTCGGGAGCTTTGCAGTGTTCCACGGCTTCTATCTTTCAAATTTCCAATACCTCAAGGTGGTGGTGGCGCTCTTTTTCTTCGACTTTCTCATGAAAACGGTGGTGGGTATTCGCTTTTCTCCTTTCACGCAACTCGGGGAGCTTCTCGTCTCGCGCCAAGAGCCGGAATATGTGGGAGCGATACAGAAGCGCTTTGCGTGGTCCATGGGGCTCGTGCTCTCGGGCGTCATGGTGCTCCTCCTCCACGTGTTTGACGTGCGCGGTGCCGCAAATCTTGCGATTTGCCTTGTGTGCCTCGTATTCATGTGGCTTGAGAGTGCGGTGGGGTTCTGCGTCGGGTGTGCCGTATACGGACGACTCCTTACAGCAGGCATACTCAAGCAACCCGAGCACAAACCTGTCTGTGCGGGAAATGTCTGCGGAATTGAGTAACCTGAGTTTGTATACGCATTTCGGCCAGCATGTACAATGCTGGCCGAAATGGTTACCTGTTAGGCCTGGAGAGATAGAACATGTCCAGACAAATAATCCAGAACAGGAACCATGAAGGTGCCACGTAGGTGAGGGCACCGTACCAATCAAGGTAGACGCACCAGAACGCGAGCCACACGAAGCCCATGGATGCGTAGAGTGCCGAACGGCCCTCTCTCTTCCGTATCGCGTGTACTGCGAACCAGACTGTAATGACAGCAGCGATCAGTTGGACCGTGATGTCCATGCGAAAAAGCTCCCCTAAAATTGCTCCTGCGTTTCATTATAGCAATATTATTATAATATGTCAAATTTGCATACAAGCCACGCTTCCTGTATAGTGCATGGGCTCATAGGTTAGTTGTAAAGCTAACACCATGTTTTTGGCTCAATAGAGCCAAAAACCACTGGACTCCCCGCCCGCCGGCGTATGGTCCGGTATGGGCGATTTTCGTATATGAAGTATATTTTGGCCACAAAAGAAGAAATGACCCAGGTCTTCGACGCGGACGGTCGGGTTCATCCTGCAACCGTACTTGCGGTCGGTCCTATGACGGTGACACAAGTGAAGACCGCTGAAAAGGACGGCTACAGTGCGGTACAGGTTGGTTTTGGTACCAGAAAAGAGTCACGTGTCAATAAAGCCCAGCGCACAAAAGGGCTCTTCCGCCATTTCCGTGAGCATCGCCTTACCGATGGCGCAAACGCTCCCGAGGTAGGGAGCTCGTACTCCATAGAGGATGCATTTGCACCGGGCGATTTTGTCGCGGTGTCGGGTCTTTCCAAGGCAAAGGGTTTTCAGGGCGTCATCAAGCGCCACGGTTTTGCGGGTGGACCAAAGTCGCACGGCCAGAAGCACAATGCGCGTCAGCCCGGCTCCATCAGTGGTGGGTTGCGTACGCGTGTACCTAAAGGGATGCGCATGGCGGGACGAGCGGGAGGGGAGCGTGTAACGGTGAAGAACCTCAAAGTGCTCGCGGTTGACAAAGAGAAAGGACAGCTTATTGTCGAGGGCGCAGTTCCGGGACGACGCGGTACGCTCATCGAGGTGAAGAGCATGTAAACATCATGAAAGCGACCATCTACACAACGGCAGGAAAAGAGGTGGGCGAGGTGACACTCCCCGAGAGCGTGTTCAACGTGGCATGGAACAAAGACCTCGTGACACAGGTGGTGCGCGCCATGCAGGCGAATGCGCGCAACCCCATTGCACATACAAAGACCACGAGCGAGGTCTCCGGTACCGGCAAGAAGCCTTGGAAGCAGAAGGGTACCGGCAATGCGCGGCACGGCACCCGACGCTCGCCAATTTGGCGTGGCGGTTCAGTCTCGCATGGTCCACGCAACGAACGTGACTACTCGCAGAAAATCAATAAAAAAATGCGCAACAAAGCACTCTGTGCGGTGCTCTCGAAAAAGCTTTCGGACGGCGAAGTGCTTTTTGTCGACGCACTGTCATTTTCGGAACCAAAGACCAAAGCGGCCAAGGAGGTGCTCATCCACCTCTCAAGTGTGGCTGGGTTTGAGAAGTTGAAGAGCAAGCGTGTGAATGCGGCACTCATCGCGCATCCGATACGCAGTGTCGCGCTTGAAAAAAGCTTCCGTAACTTTGGGAACGTGCTCGTTGAGGAGGTACGTAACTTGAATCCTGTTGAGGTCCTTCGCTATAAGTACTTGATCGTGGCCGCTCCGGCAGATGCGGTGGCGGTGCTTGAGAAGCGTGCAGGTGCGGAGAAGACACACGCAGCATAAAACACTATGGGTATACTTGGAAAAAAAGAAGACAAGAATGAGAAGGCGGGTACACCCGAGGCGTCTTCTGCAGTGAAGAAGGAGAAAAAGATCTCAAAGAAGAAGGGTGAAATCACCACCCTCACCAAGAGTGCCGACTACATTCTCCGCGGCCCTCGAATTACCGAGAAAGCGGCCTACGCGACCGTGAAGAATGCCTACGTGTTTATGGTTGCGGTGGACGCGACCAAGCGCGACATCGTGGCGGCCATCAAGCAGGTGTACCACGTCACGCCGGTCAAAGTGAACATTGTGCGTGTGGCACCGAGGAAGTTTGTTTCCCCGATGCGCCGTCGCCGCGGAACGCACAAGGGGTACAAAAAGGCGTACGTATTCCTCAAGAAAGGCGATAAAATTGATACGGTATAACTATGAAAAAGTACAACCCCACCACACCGTCGCGTCGCAGTATGACCACCCGCTCCTACAAAGCAGTGGTGACGGTGGCGACCCCGCACAAGTCTCTCACCAAGGGAGGAAAGCGTGCGGTGGGAAGAAACAGCCAAGGGCGCATCACGACGCGCCACAAAGGCGGCGGGCACAAGCGCGCGTACCGTGAGGTGGATTTCGTGTTCAACAAACGAGACATTCCCGCTCGCATCGAGTCGATTGAGTACGATCCGAACCGCAGTGCCTACATCGCGCTCCTCTGCTATACGGACGGTGAGCGAAGGTACATCCTCGCCCACAAGAGCGCGAAGGTGGGAGATAGCTTCATCGCATCGGTATCAGCGATTCCCGAAGTAGGTGTGCGTATGCCGCTACGCAACATCCCGATAGGTGCGCAGGTACACCTCATTGAGACGAAGCCGGGTGCGGGCGCACGGTTTGCGCGCTCCGCCGGAAACTTCTGCGACGTGGTGGCGCAGGACGGCACCTTCACCCACGTGAAAATGCCCTCGACCGAGGTGCGGAAGATTCCGTCGGAGTGCTGGGCCACTATCGGGGTGGTGAGCAATGAAGAGCATCAGCTCGTGACGCTCGGGAAAGCGGGACGCAGTCGCTGGCTTGGCGTGCGACCCACGGTACGTGGCACCGTCATGAATCCCGTTGACCACCCCCATGGAGGTGGTGAAGGGCGCCAAGGCCGCGGGCATCGTCGCGCGCGCTCCATATACGGCAAGCCGACCGGCAAGGGCCACAAGACGCGCACACCCAAGAAGTACAGCAACAAGCTCATCGTATCCCGCCGCAAGGTTGGCAAGCGCAGGAAGTAATTTTGCGGACACTTGCGAAATGGGACGTTCCGTGTCTGACTGAAGGTAGACAAGGGAGGCTTCCTTCGATGCATCAGAGAACTGTTTCTGACCAAGTCTCGGTGAGCGAGGCTCTTGGTTGGATGCTCATCAAGCTTATGGGTGTTGTGCTACGCGCCTCAGTGAGTGTGCCTACGAAAAGTGAAGCGACATCTACTCGCGGCTGTGTGACCGTGACCGAGTGGGTGTCAGACGATGGGTAAACCCGCACGACGAATGCAACTGGTCGTATCAAATGAGACACGTGCGCCTGCGCGAGAAAAGGCTACGCGTCCTCCGCTCACCTTGGTAACTTTTAGGCCTTACCACTGGCCGAGACCCGTACCAATACCGATGGGCGAATGGGTGCGACTGTGGGTGTTTTTCTTTTTACTAAGCTTGGCTATTGCCCTCGTCGCACTGCTCGCTCCCCTCACGCTTGGGGTACGCTATGGGAAGCGTGTGTTGCACTTCTTGCGCCGTCAGCTCTGACGGCGCATTCCTTTTATCGTATACTTCGAGCTAATGCATCTGGTTATTGCCACACCACTCTCTCCCCCCCAAGTGGGCGGACCCTCGTACTATTCGGAAGGACTACGGGAGGGGTTTATGGCGGAGGGGCACACCGTCTCGCTCGTATCATTTTCAACGTACCGCTCGTACCCTCCGGTCGTGCGTCACATTGCCTTTGCGAGAGCAGTATGGTTGGTCGCGAAGAGCGCGGACTACGTCATCGCGCTCGACACATGGAGTGTTGCGCTCCCTGCGGTGCTCGTCGCACGCTTGCTAAAAAAGCGCGCATGTGTGCGCTGTGGCGGTGATTTTGTGTGGGAGCGGTACGTTGAGCGCACAAAGCGCGAGGTGACACTCACATCATTCTACGTTTCACAACAGCCTTTAAGTTTGTATGAGCGATGTGTGGTATTCATCACGCGCAGGATCATATTCGCGCTTCCCGATAAGGTCGTCTTTTCAACGGAATGGCAGAAGGGGTTTACCTCGTTGGCGTACGGGATACCGCCAGAGAAGACCGTAGTTATTGAAAATATGCAACCCATGCGTGTAACCCCACTGGCACCGAGTGGTACACACTTTGTGTGGATTGGGCGGCCACTCTTTCTCAAGAACACAGCTCGCCTCAAGCGAGCGTTCGGAAAGGCGCACATGAGGTGCCCCGACATCGCGCTCAACCTTATTTCCAATGTGCCCCAAGAGGAAGCGCACCGCGCGCTTGCGCGGGCATGGGCGCTCGTACTCCCCTCGCTCTCCGAGGTGTCTCCTAACCTTGCGTTCGAGGCAATTGCTATGGGGGTGCCTGTCATACTTACCAAAGAAACGGGCTCTCGTGACGCACTCAAAGATAGCGTGCTCTTTGTAGACCCTCTTTCCGAGCGGGAAATTGAGGAGGCAATGGTGCGCCTCACTGACCCGCGGGAGCGGAATGTGCTCATGGAGCGTATGCGCGCACTCCCGTGGGGGAGGACGTACCGTGACATAGCACGTGAGTTTCTGGTACTCTGTGGAGCATGAATGTGCTCCTCGTGGGAAGTGAACGGAAACTCTTTGACGCGACGAGCGAGGCGCGCCGGCGCATTACGAAGCAGGGGAGTATCGTGGACGAGCTCCACATCATCGTGTTTACCCGCCGAGGCACCGGCCTCTTGAAACAACAAATTGCGCCCAATGTGTGGGTGTACGCCACTAACAGTCATCATCCGCTCCTCTACGTGTACGACGCGTACCGCATGGGGAAAAAAATTGAGCGCATGGACCTCGTGTCCGCACAGGATCCTTTTGAGTGCGGGCTCGCGGGATACCTCCTCGCACGAGAGCTCAAGCTTCCGCTCCAGCTCCAGGTGCATACGGACCCGTTCGCGCCCGAGTTTGTAGAGAGCGGGATGGCAAACAGAATACGCTTGTACCTCGCAAAGTGGCTTATTGCAAAAACGCAGTGCCTCCGACTCGTTTCCGAGCGTGTCCAACAGTCGTTTGCGGAGCGGGGGCTTTTGGAAGGGGCGATATCATCGGTGCTTCCGGTGCGGGTGGACCTCTCCGACCTCGACCCTTCGCGACCTCCTGTGGTCAACCTCAAAGAGAAGTACCCCTACTTCAAGTTCATTATCCTCATGGTCTCGCGCCTTGCGCCGGAGAAGCGTCTGCAAGATGCCCTTCGCGCTTTCAACTACCTCGCACCTCGGTACCCTATGGTGGGGCTCGTGATTGTGGGCGAGGGAAAGGAACGAAAGAAGCTTGATGCGCTCGTGAAAGAGCTCGGGCTCCAAAATCGGGTTGTATTTGAAGGGTGGCAAGATGAAATCGCGAGCTACTACCAGACTGCCGATGTGTACCTCCTCACTTCGGAGTTTGAGGGCTTCGGGCGCACCCTTATTGAGGCCGCCACGCTCCACTGTCCTATCGTAACAACGAATGTCGGTATCGTGGGGTCGGTGCTCGCCGACGAGGTGCACTGCTTGGTGTGCCCCGTGGGCGATATTGAGTGTATTGCGACCAAGGTGCACAACCTCATTGAGAGCTTTCCGCTTCGTGTGCAACTCAAGGAAGCCGCCGCCGCAGCGGTTGCGGGTAAGTTTCAGGCAACAGATGATGAGTACCTCGCGGCGATGAAGGAGTCGTTCGATACGTGCTACCTCAATTCAATGGGTATCAGTGGTGTACTTCCTTCCGCACAAGTGTCTACTCCACCTGCTTCACCCCCTCAACAATAAATGCGGTGGCAAAAAATCGAGAGAGTGCCCCCCCTTTACCTTCAAGGAGACGCGACTGTGCAACGGTCATGTTTGGAAATATTTTGTCAAAAGGAAAGGGTATGATTTTGTAGTTGTAGTAGACTGTTCGTGCTGGGATAAGTCCATACGAGAGCATATACGCTCGCGCCTGTTTCGGGGTGTACTCGCGGTGCCGTATCGGGTATAAGGGTTTTCGCGCAATTTTTTTGTAGAGCATGCGAAGTGGGTAGAACACGGTGCGGAGCGTTGTGGCCCAAAAACGCCAGAGTGAGTAGCGGTTGGGGAAAGTGATGAGTGCTACTCCACCAGGCTTTAGTACCCGCGCCATTTCCCTCATTGCAGTAGCTTGATCTTCCAAATATTCGACAAGTCCCATGGCGGTGAGCGCATCAAATGTATTGTCTTTGTAGGTGAGCGCATGCACATCCTCCACTTGGGTATGCACGTTTGGATCATTTTTCACCTCTTTCGCCGCAAGAGCAACCATTTCCGGAGCCGCATCAACACAATCGATTTCATACCCTTTCTTTCGAAGACCTTGTATCATGACGCCTGGACCTCCGGCAATATCCAGTATTCTTTTACCTTTTCCATCGGGCAGTAGCTCAAGTACACGCTCACGACGCACTCGGAAAGAAAACCCTTCCGGCGTTTCTCGCTGGTACTCTTTGAGGTATGAGCTGCTGGTATCGTTAAAGAATGTTACTTCTGGTCGCATGGCGATAGAGGTGAGAAATGACCGCGTGGGTACCCGTAATGTTTTGGATAAACGTCGGACCGACGTCCGCACCACTCAACGTAAAACGCTTCAGCATCAAAGGATCCGTTGTGCGGTCGTTGAGTCCCGGAATGGTGGTGACCGCTCCTAAAAAATCCTGGGTGCGCATTTCCGCATATACTCGCTCATCCTGGTCTCCCCTTTGACCGTTGGGGTAGGCAAACACACGAGAAGATTTCCGACATTTTTTTCGTAGTATATTGTACGAAATCTCCACCTCCTCTCGTATTCTGTTGGTATCGAGCCGAGAAAGTATCGGGTGGTGTACGCTGTGCGCCCCGAACATCATACTATGCTCTTCAAGCATCGTCACATCATCCCAATCGAGCGGTGCGTAGACCGCTTTTTCTTGTGAGAAATCGCTCAATGTCACCCCAAGCTCGCGTTCAAGTGCCACGAGCTTTTCTTCGCGTGCTTGATCTGGCAGCTGTTTCAATATCTGCCTGATTTTTTCGTCAAACGATATTCGTGAGGGTACATCGGTGAGTGCAGGGTGCGAGCCATGTCCCACGGCATACTCGAGTCTATCCACCCATAGTGGCGTGTGGTCCGACACAAAACTCGTTGTCAAGAACATGGTGGCCATGAAGTGATGCTCCTTAAGGAGAGGGACCGCATGAGTGAGAAAATTACGGTACCCATCATCAAATGTGATTGAGAGCGGATAGGGAGGGAGTTTTCTGCGAGAGAGGAGCGCTTGCACCGCCTCGTCGAGAGGAAGCACGGTGTGATGGTGCGCAAAGTACGAAAGGTGTTTCGAAAAAATGTCAGTGGAGACGAACTTCCTTCGGTAGTTGAAGATTCCTGTACCGGTTTCGTTGGTGACACCGTGGTAGAGCACGATGACGAGGCGACTTCTTTCTCGAACGCGCATAAGGTAGGGAAGCCCTGTTCCTTGTATGAGAGATCGTAGGTATTGTGTTGCCTGCATTCCACCATTATATCGTAGGCTCATACTGACCAAAGTAGCATCAAACATAAGACGTGGTAGAGTAGTCCCACCATGCAAAAAGCACGTACCATCAAGTCAAAATGTCCCAAAATTGTCACTATCGGTGGAGGGACAGGGCACTTCACCCTCCTCTCGGGGCTCAAAAAGCATGATGTCGAGCTCACCGCCATTGTCACTATGGCGGACGATGGCGGCTCGACTGGCCTGCTTCGCGACGAGCTCGGGGTGCTTCCCCCGGGCGACTTGCGCCAATGCCTTGTCGCGCTTTCGGAGGCAGATATGGTGGTGCGCCAGCTCTTCACGCATCGCTTTGCGAATGGCTCCCTCAAGGGGCACACGTTCGGTAACCTCTTCCTCTCCGCGCTTGAGCAGGTGACTGGTTCGATAAGCGACGCGGTGGTGCGCGCGAGCGACATACTTAAAATCAAAGGGACCGTGCTTCCTGTCACCACTGAAAAGGTCTCACTCATGATGGAGCTCAAGAATGGGAAGGTGCTCAAGGGCGAGCACGCGATTACCGACTACCTCCTCATTTCGAAGTTCGGTATCAAGAAGATGTACCTCCGACCGGAAGGAACCGCAAACCACGCTGCACTCATGGCCATTAAGCAGGCAGACCTTATTGTGGTGGGTCCGGGTAATCTCTACTCCTCCCTCATTCCGAACGTGCTTGTGGAGGGAGTGCCACAGGCCCTTGCGCGCGCCCGGGCACCCAAGGTGCTCGTGGCAAACCTCATGAATAGATTCGGGCATACCGATGGGTTTGATTGTTCGGCGTACGTCGAGGAAGTCGAACGGCATGCGGGCGTGCGATGCATTGACACCGTGCTCTACAATACGATGCCTATTCCGCAGGGTCTCCTCAAGAAGTACGTGGACGAGGGCGAGCCGCTCTCCTGCGGGGACAGGGGACGGAAGGGGCTCGCGTACGTCGGAGCCGACCTCCTCTCCGCAGAGCTCTACAAACCGAAAAAAGGCGACCCCCTGCGGCGTACCCTCATTCGCCACGACCCTGATAAGCTTGCACGAGCAATTGTGTCGCTTTTACGCTAAAATAGTTTCCATCGTTTAGTAGTACTAACACCAACACGCACACATATGGCACGACCTCTCATAGGATTTATCGGACAAGGTTTTGTAGGAAAAAACATAGCGGATGATTTCGAGACGCGCGGGTACGACACCGTGCGCTACGCGCTCGAGGAGCCCTATGTTACCAACAAGGATCGTGTGGCAGAAGCGGACATTGTGTTTATCGCCGTACCGACCCCCACCACCACGGAAGGGTTTGACTACTCCCTACTGACCGCCACCATTCCTCTTGTGGGTAAAGGCAAAATTGTGGTCATCAAATCTACGCTCGTGCCAGGCACCACCGAGAAGCTTCAATCGGCATTTCCCGACCGGTTCGTGCTCTTCGCGCCCGAGTTTCTCTCCGAGGCGACCGCCGCACACGATGCTGCGCACCCGATTTTTTCAATTGTCGGGGTGCCGATTGACACGCCCGAGTACCGAGAGAAGGCGGAGCTGGTGCTCTCGGTTCTGCCGGAGAGTCCGCATCAGGACATTACAACCGCAAAGGAAGCGGAGCTCATCAAGTACGCACACAACTGCTCCGGCTACGTGCAGATTATCTTTGTCAACATGCTCTATGACCTTGCGCACAAGGTGGGGGCTGATTGGCAGCGTATACAGGGGGCGATGGAGGCAGACCCGTTCATCCCCAACCGCTACTGCAGGCCCATCCACAAGAGCGGGCGCGGCGCGGGAGGGCACTGCTTCATAAAAGATTTTGCGGCGCTCGCGAACTACTTCGAGGAGACCCTCGACGGGTCCACAAACATGGCGGTGCTCCGCGCACTCGAGGAGAAAAACATTGAGCTCCTTCGTGACTCCGGCAAGGACCTCGACCTCCTCGAGGGTGTCTATGGCAAAGAGCGAGTCGATGGTGTCCCTACAAAAACGGCATGAACGTTCTTGTGACAGGCGGGGCGGGCTTCATCGGGAACACGCTCACGTTGCGTCTTGTGCGCGAGGGTCATGAGGTGGTGGTGGTGGACAACGTGAACGACTACTACGACCCCTCGCTCAAAGAGGCACGTCTCGCGCGCCTGCCCAAGGAGGTGCGTGTGGAGCGTATAGACATCACCGACTACAGCGCACTCGATACGCTTGCAAAAGAGTGCCGTTTCGACCGCATTGCGCACCTCGCGGCGTTTGCGGGCGTGCGCTACTCGCTCGAGAACCCGTTCGCGTATGCGGAGACGAACTACCTTGGCACCCAGAACCTTTTTGAGCTCGCGAAGCGCCACGGCATCGAGCACGTCGTGTTTGCGTCAACCTCGGCCATCTACGGAGACGCGGAATCGTACCCCGTTGATGAAACCACACGCGTGGATAAGCCGGTCTCGATCTATGCGGCGAGCAAGCGGGCAAACGAGCTTCTCGCATACTCGTACTTCCACCTGTTCGGGTCGAGTGTGACCGCACTCCGCTTCTTCACGGTCTACGGCCCGTGGGGGAGGCCCGATATGGCACTCTTTCTTTTTACCAAGGCCATGCTTGAAGGTGAGCCGATACAGCTCTTCAATTCCGGCAAGATGCATCGTGACTTCACCTACGTGGATGACATTGTGGAGGGGTTTGTGCGCGCACTCGAACACACGGGTGGATTCGAGATATACAACCTCGGGCGGGGCGAGTCAGTCTACCTTCTCGACTTCGTGAAGACCATCGAGCACGAGCTTGGTGTGAAAGCGAAAGTGACGGAGCTTCCCATGCAACCAGGCGACGTGGAAAAGAGTTGGGCGAACATCGACAAGGCGCGCAAGGAGCTCGGCTATGAGCCGAAGGTGAGCATTGAGGAGGGGGTGAAAAACTTTATTGCGTGGTACCGCGAGTACTACAAGGTCTAGTGGCACCTGTGAATTGACGGGTGTACAGGCGTGCGTACACTGCTTCCATGCAGTGTGTCATATTTGCCGCAGGAAAAGGGACACGGTTGCGCCCACTTACCGATGCTATTCCAAAACCTCTCGTGCGGGTGTGCGGTAAGCCCATACTCGCCCACGTGCTCGATGCGCTCCCCGATGAGATTAGCGAGGTGGTGCTCGTGGTTGAGTACCTGCGAGAGCAGATAGAGGTATTTTCCGGTAATGAGTGGAAGGGACGGCGAGTGTCTTACGTGCCCCAGCGCCTTCCCCACGGAACGGGTGGTGCACTCATGAGCGCACGTGAGGCACTCCGTGACAGGTTTCTCGTTATGAATGCCGATGATGTGCATGGGGCGGCGGCACTCGCGCGGCTCTTGCGGCACCCCCTCGGACTTCTCGCGGCGACCACCGACCATCCGCAGGATTTCGGGGTGCTTACGGTGAGTGATGAGGGGACGCTTACTGGTATCGAGGAAAAGCCCACACACCCCGCGAGCAACCTCATTTCAACCGGCGTTATGGTACTCGACGAGCGGATATTTTCATACGATGCGCCTCTCCACAACAGCGAGCTCTACCTCACCGATATGGTGACCGCGCTTGCGACGGTGGCCCCGATACACATAGAAGTGCAGGACCTGTGGCTCCCCATTGGGCGACCCGAGGACATCTTACTCGCTGAACGTGCTCTCTCCCATCAAGGGATTGCAGAAGCCATCAAACCCTACATAGAAGGCGAAAGAATATGATGTAACCTTGAGCGGTTCTTGAGGTACGAGAGCACATCGTAGCCACCCGAGAGCCATGCGCGCCAGAGTGACGTGGAATCGGTGACCGAGAGTGAGTCGCGGCCCACAAGGAAGCGGGGTGTGGCGTGCTTCCAGAACGACGGCACGATAGTGAACGCCGCGTCGTAGCCCGCACGCTCCACCGCACGCATACTCTCTACGCTCACGTTCGCAAGCCCCCCGAAGGAGTATGCGAAAAAGCGTACGGGGGTGCCGATGAGTGTTTCGAGCGCTATCTTGTCACCCGCAATCTCTTCATCAAGTCGTTCGGACGAGAGGGTGGAAAGGTCGGCATGGTGCATCGAGTGTCCCCCGATCGAAAAGAGCGGGTCATGTGCGAGTGAGCGCACCTCATCCTTGTTCATGAAGGTGAAGGTACCATTCCTCCGCTTCAGTCGCTCGCGAGCGAAGTGCTTCGCTGCCCCATCCGCAAGGCCAATGGCGCCACTCGGGACAAAAAACGTTGCGGGAATCGAGAGTTCGCGTAGGGTGGTCGCCACCGCACCTGCATACTCTCCAAATCCATCGTCAAAGGTGAGCGCAATGTTCACGCGGTCAGGTGCGAGATTTTGCTCATCAAAAAGGTCGGCGAGCGACACCATCTGTGCCCACTCTCTAACCCAGCGCATCTTTTCTGAAAACGCACTTCTGTGCGTTTCGGGTATGTCGTGGAGGGAAATGACGCGACGGAGCGGCGTGGGTACGCCGATGCGGGAAAACGGGGCACACACGTACATCGCCCCATTCCTCACAAACGTCGAGAGACGGCCCATTACTCTGGTGTGTAGCGCAGGTCGTACACTGCGCCGACTTTCGGATAGATGCGCTTGCAGGAGGTGCAGTGGAGCCCTTGGGCGATCTTTTCCACCACCCCTTTGCAGGCGGGACACGCGAGAATATCAAGAAATGAATCCGGCGCACCCTCTTTCGGTGTGTCACCTCTCTTCTTCAGGTCGGTGAACATGAGAGGTGCAAGCCGGCGAGGACCGAAGAACGCATCGAGTACCTGTTCCTTGAACGCGAGAACCCCGATAGGGAAACCGTACTTCACAAAGCGTGGCATGAAGCCGGTGCCGAGGTTCCTCTCTACGGTAAAACCCGCCCCATCTGCAAGTTTCTCATAGTACTCCGGGTGTGTGCCGAAGTGCATGTCGCCGTAGTGCTCGTGGTCTTTCTTGAGTGCGCGGAACCCCCTCTTGAAGAGTCGTGCAATGTTGCCCTTGTTCGCATACTCCATGCACACGTGCCCACCTGCGCGCATAACACGACCGCACTCGTTCAAGAAGGTGTCCGGTTTGTTCATGTGGTGGAGCGTACGGATGCTCACGCCTCCACTGAAGACCCCGTTTTTGAAGGGGAGATGGTACGCGTTGGCGGCGACGAAGTACACATCGCCATCCTTCCCGTAACTCTCGGTCGCCATGTCAAGGAGGTTCATCGCAAAGTCCACGAGCACCGATTTCCTTCCCACGCGCTTGTAGAGGGGGTACACACGGCCGTAGCCGGCACCGATGTCGATAAACCAGCCCGGAGCGTCGGTGAGGAGTCGCTTGGTGAGCCCTCCCTCGAAACGGTCTTCAAATGCCGCGTGAGGCTTTTGCCAGACGGTGCGGTAGTCGCGGCCGTTGTAGTCTTTGATGACCTCTTTTGAGGGTCCTTCTTCCGGAGTTGGCATATGGTGCATTGTACGGGCAGGGTGTGCCCCTGCGCAACTCACGCATTGTTGCAAGATGTGGTACCTTGGGGCGATGCGGCTTCTCATCATCACCCAGAAAATAAACACCCAAGATGACGACCTCGCGTCCATTGTGTTGTGGGCAAAAGAGTTCAAGCGGCAAGGTTTTGAAGTGGAGGCGATTTGTCTCGAGCGAGGAAGCTTTGACGATTCTTTTCCTGTTCACTCGCTTGGCAAAGAGAAAGGGTATGGGCGCTTGCGGCGCACCCTACGTTTCTTGCGCCTCATCATGACGCTTCGCTACGACCGCGTGTTCGTACATATGAACAGCGAGTACTACACCGCGGGGGGTTGGTGGTGGTGGCTCCTTGATATCCCGACGTACCTTTGGTATACGCACTACACGCTTCCCATCCATACGCGTATTGCGGCACGCATTGCGCGACGCATGTTTGCGGCCACACCCGAGAGCCTTCCGCAGTTTGTGGGAAACCCAAAAAGGGTTATCACGGGTCACGGCATCGATCTCACATTTTGGAACGAGGGAGTGTCTGAAGTGACGAGGGAGCCGGAGACTCACATGGTCGCCGTGCACCGTCTCTGCAGGAGCAAACAACTTGAGCGGGTGCTTCGAGCCCTCGCGCTCCTCCCCGAGGAGTACATGCTCACCGTCTACGGGCGTGATGTGGAGAAAGACTACGTCGCGGAGCTCCATGCATTTGTCGAGAAGGAAGGCCTCTCGTCGCGCGTCACCTTCAAGGGGCCGGTTCCCATGGCGGAGCTCAAGAAGGTTTACCCATGCCACCGACTCATGGTGAATATGGCGAAAGATACCATCGATAAAACGATGCTCGAGTGTATGCTCTTTGGCATCTTTCCTGTGGTGGCACCCAACAATGCGCGTTCGATGGGTTTGCCACTTGCGCCTAGTAGCGACCGGCCCGAGGACATCGCTTCGTTCATACGAAACGGCGCTTGGAAAAAAGTTTCGGAAAGAGAGCTTCGCGACATCGTGGCGACACGCCACTCAATGGAACAACTCATTCGCACCATGGGTGAGTACATACGACGGGGCACATGAAAAAAAATTCTCAAAAAAACCATACGCACCACATCGTGGTCATTGTGGGAGCACGGCCGAACTTTATGAAGGCCGCACCGCTCATGCGCGCACTCGCGCGCCACTCCATCCCCGCACGGCTCATCCACACCGGCCAGCACTACGATGAGAATATGTCTGCACAGTTCTTTTCAGAATTTCGGGTCAAGCCCGATACTGTTTTCTCACTCACCGAGCGCACTGAAGCGCGCCAGCTCACAGAGATCATGCAGAAACTCATCACGGAGTTTGAGGCGAGGCCCCCTGCCATTGTGGTCGTTGTCGGGGATGTTACCTCGACCCTTGCCGGCGCGCTTGTTGCGAGTAAGCTTCGACTCCCACTCGCACATGTTGAGGCGGGCCTGCGAAGCTACAACCGCCTCATGCCGGAGGAGGCGAATCGCGTGCTCACCGACCATATTGCCGACCTTCTCTTTGCTGTTTCCTCGGAGGACCGTGCGCGACTTCGTGACGAGGGGGTGTGCAAAGGTGTGCACGTTGTTGGCAATATCATGATAGACCTTCTCGCAGAGACACTCCCATCGCTCAAAGAGAAAAATGAGCGTTACTACTTCGCGACACTCCATCGCGCGGAGAATGTTGACCGCAAGGAGGTGTTTATGGCACTTCTCGACGCACTCGAGCATATCGCGCACGATGCCCCCCTCTACCTTCCACTCCACCCACGCACCGAGAAGATGGCGCGCACGCATGGACTCTATACGCGGCTCGCAGAGACGGCACGACTCCTTCCTCCGCTCTCGTACCGCGACTCACTCGAATACCAGAAGAGCGCAGCACTCGTGCTCACTGATTCGGGTGGTGTGCAGGAGGAATCATCTTTTCTCGGAGTGCCGTGCCTCACGCTCCGTACCGAGACCGAGCGGCCCCTTACGGTCTCGCGAGGCACCAACATTGTTGCTGGAGTGACGAAGAGGTCTATACTAAACGCGTACCGATCAATCCATCCACTCAGGCACCGATGCGTACGCATTCCCCTTTGGGACGGGAAGACTGCCGAGCGAATCGTGACGCATATCGAAACTTTTTTACACAGGTAATTTTTTGACATGAAGATTTCTCGTGACACATTCACTCGTGTGGGCGGCGCAAAGATATTTCGTTCGCGTACCGCATTTGTCGCACACATGCTCCGTGGGAAAAAAGTGAAGCTCCTTGATGTGGGGAACCTGGGTGATGGCAACAGCAACCTTGGTCTTCGTGAGCTCGTGACCTCACAGGGTGGCGAGTACTGGGGTCTCGACCTCAACGAGAACCTCGCAAAAAAGCTTGGCTATAAAAATCAGCTCGTGGGTGATCTTCACGACCTCTCGAAGGTGGTGAAGGACGAGAGTTTCGATGTCGTATACATGGGGCAGGTCATAGAGCACAGCTGGCACCCGGGCACCATCATTCTCGAATGTGCGCGGGTACTCAAAGAGGGTGGCACCCTCATTCTTGATACTCCCAACGTGCATGACGCGCTCTCGCTTGCGCAGGTCTACTTCAAGAAGCGCAACACGCAGGGTGATGTGCCGGAGCTCTCCTACGAGGAGGCGAAGGACAACTTCGCGAGCTACCGCGCCGAGAAGCACCTTCTCTCCCAGCCACAACACAAGGTGTTCTACGGGCCCTCCGCGCTCCGCCAGCTCCTCAATGAGCATGGCTTTGCAGTCGAAGAGATGGCGTACATCGACAAGTCGAGCGCATGGTGGCATCGCCTCTTCCTCCGTTTCTTCCCGCAAGGTTCGAATAAAATAGGCGTGGTGGCGGTCAAGAAAGATGTGGATGCCATTTTTCGCGAGCGGCAGTTTGGCGACCCTCATGACGTTTCTTAAAACACTTGGCTACGCGCTCTCATGGGTGCTCTGGAGACTTGGGTGCGGTTCGAGAGAAGGTGCGGTGGTGCTTACCTACCACAGTATCGCCAGCCCGGCATCGAGGTTTTCCGTTTCACCCCACGCGTTTGAGCGGCAGATGTGCTGGCTCAAGAAGCACCGCACGCTCGTGCCACTCGCTGACGTGGTCGCGCACCTCGACGGCGCTCCACTCCCCCGAAATGCGGTCGCGGTGACTTTCGACGATGGGTATCGTGACACACTCATACACGCACTCCCCGTACTCACACGCTACGGTATTCCGGCAACCCTCTTCCTCACGACCGATCTTACGGTGACCGAGCCGTTCCTCGGGTTTACGCGCCCGAGCTGGGATGAGGTGCGCACACTGCGCGATGCGGGTGTTGCGATCGAGGTGCACGGTCACCGGCATGAGCGGCTGACCGAGATTGAGACCGACAGGGTGGCGGTGCACGAGGAGCTTGAAACGTCCCGCGCGACGATTGTGCGAGAGCTCGGGACAACGCCACGCTTTGTTGCATACGCGTACGGAGCAAAGTCGCAAGCGGTGGTTGAGGAGACCGAACGTATGGGGTTTGTCGCGGCGTTCGGCACGTATGAAGGCGCGGTGCACTCCGACTCCAACCGTTTCGCGCTTCGTCGCGTGGAGGTGCAGGGTACGATGCCGTTTGCGCTCTTCGTGCTTCGTACCACACCTGCGGTTGATGTGTACAAGAAGCTCACCTCACTATGGAAAAAGTGAACACGAAGGCGACACGCATTCCCTGTACGGTGGGCATTCTCACATACAACTGTGAGGCGACGCTCGCGCGATGCCTCGAGAGCGTGAAGGAGTTTGGGGAGATCATTGTCGCCGACGGCGGCTCGACCGATAGCACGCTTGCGATCGCACGGAAGTACGGCGCTCTCATCATGGAGCAGAGTAACCCCGGGCACGGCATAGAAGACTTCGCACTTGAACGCAACCGGCAGGTGGAGCGTGCGGGCGAGCGGTGGTTCTTCTACCTCGACGCCGACGAGATTGCCACCGAAGAGTTGGTCAGGGAAATTCAAAACGTGTGTAGCGACCCGAACCCTACTCATCGCTTTTTCGAGATACGCCAACAGAACACAAGCGAGGACGGTACGGTGTGGTACCGCATGTGGAAGCCCGTCTACCAGGTGCGCCTGTGGGACAGGACGACAGGTGCTCGCATGACCAAGCGCATCCATGAGAAGGTGCGGTACGACAGAGAGAAGTATTCAGCAGGTCGCATCGAAGCACCGTGGCTCGTGCCGCTTGAAACGCGAATGTCGTTTGTGCGCATGCATAAGAAAGCGGTGCGCAATGCGCGCATCATCGATGACTACACCTCGAAAAATCCGTTCGACTTCCTCTACCACGAGTGGGCGAGTTTTTTTGAAATCGTGAAGCGCACGGTGAAGTACCTCGTGTTGCGTGTGCGCTATGGGAAGCGTGAAGTTGCACCCTTACGCTTCGAGCTCTACAGCATGTACGACACCGGCTACGGTATGTGGCGATACCTTCGCCGCTACACACGTAACCTCCTCAACCTTCCGTAATTAAAGGTACCCGGTCCCTTTAAAATAAAGGGACCGGGTACCTTTAAACTTACAAGCGAACACCGGGCTACTTGCGCCCGGCGTCTTTGTTCGAAAGTTCATGTGGTGCTCACGGAGGGAGCGCGGAGCATGTGGGTGCGCTTCTTCCTGTGCCATTTAAGAAGTTGACGCACCAAGGGCCTTTTCTTATTACGGTCGATCGTGGACAAATGTCTCGCGATAAATGCGCGTACCCGTGGGAGCTCAACGTGTACCGGATACATAGCCACTGACATTTTCCGGGCGGCGTATAGCTTCTTGACTGACCTCGCGTATCCCGCGAGGCATATTGCGGAAAGTACATGCGTGGGTGAGCGAATGATTGCCTGTGCCACGTCCACTTCTTCAATGGTGTCACGTGGCGGGACTGCAGTTTTCAGCTCGTGCCACACACACAGTTTTTCACTTGGTACACCCTGTGCCACCAAGTACCGCTTCATAACCACTGCGATAGTTTCTTTGAGCGGATAATGTTGACCTCCCAACAGTAGTATCTGGTCGAACCTATTTGCAACTTTAACGATCTCATCGCATACCGCGCGCGCGAACATGGAGAGCTCAGCGCCGACGTACATATCAGACACCTCGTACCCGTGCACCAGAAGCACTCTTTTTGCCATTCTGCACCTGCCTGCACCTCAATGTGATGAAACTCGTTGCATAATACCATATTTAGTACATAGTAGCAAGTCACCGCTTCATGCGCTTTCTGCTACTATTCCGCCACATGGAAGCGAGAGGAGGCATATTTATTGTGGGGGCAGGACCGGCGGGCATGGCGACTGTAATGGAGCTCACAAAAGCCGGGAAGACCGCGACGATTATCGAGCGCGATGAGCGCGTGGGCGGGCTCGCCCAGACGCTCGAGTTCAAGGAGGGTGATCTCACGTTTCGTACCGACATCGGTCCGCACCGATTTTTCTCGAAGAACCCCTACCTCTACGAGTTCATCGAAAATCTCATCAATGAAAAGTGGATTACGGTGAAGCGTCAGACGCGCCAGTTCATTGATGGTAAGTTCTACGACTACCCCATCAATCCCACCCAAGCCCTCAAAAACATCGGCCCTGTTCGGGCGGCGGGCATGATGGTCTCCTACGCACTCGCGCGTATCGAGTACGGGCTCCTCCGCCACCCCAAAAAGACATTTGAAGACTACATCATCGCCAATTTCGGCTACGCGCTCGGTGCTTTCAATATGCTCAACTACACCGAGAAGATTTGGGGAGTGCCGTGCAGTACGCTCCACCCCGATTGGGCTGCACAGCGCATCAAAGGCCTTTCCATCCGTACGATTGTGGTGTCACTTGTGAAAAAGGCACTCGGCATAGGGAAGTACGATGAGCCCAAGTCGCTCGTGGACACGTTCTACTACCCGCAGTTCGGCACGGGTCTCATCTACGAAACGATTGCAACGCGCATCAAAGAGAAGGGGAGCGACATTCGCCTCAAGACGGAGCCCACCATCATTCGCCACGAGAACGGTCGTATCACCTCGCTCGACCTCAAGGGCCCCGAGGGCCTCCACCGGGTCGAGCCGGAGGTATTGGTGAGTTCCATTCCGCTCACACGTTTCCTTGAGCTCCTCGACCCGGCCCCACCCGAAGAGGTGCGTGCGGCGGCAAAGAATTTACGGTGGCGCGACCAGACGTACCTCTTCATCACGCTCGACAAAGAGCGTGTGACTGGCGACCAGTGGATCTACTTCCCCGACATGAAGGTCCCGTTTGGGCGTGTAGCCGAGATGAAAAACTTCAGTGATGACATGAACCCGAAAGGAAAGACCTCGTGGTTCGTAGAATTCTTTGCCACGCGCGGCGACGAGCTCTGGAGTGCGGACAAGGATCGCCTCTTTGAGCTCGCGATGCCCCACATCGAGAAAGCCGGTTTCTTCACGCGCGATGATGTACGAAGCTACTACAAACTCCAGAGAGCACACGTCTACCCCATCTACGACCTCGAGTACCCGGAGCGGCTCGCTACCGTGAAGCGTTGGCTCGACACGTTCGAGAACCTCTACTACATCGGGCGACCAGGCAGGTTCCGCTACAACAACCAAGACCACTCGCTCGAGATGGGTATCGCGGCTGCGGAAGGAATACTTAAAAACATGAAGCCGGACTTTGACGCCATTGGCGCCGAGAAGGAGTACTACGAGAAAGGCAAGTTACGTGAAAAGAAGCCTGAACGCGAGCAGGCGAAGCACACGGCATGAGGGAGCACCTTCGTCAGTTTCTTATCTACGGAGTATTCGCGGGGGTGGCGACCGTAGTCGACATGGGAATCCTGTGGGCACTCGTGAGTTTCGCGGATTTCCACTACTTCTGGGCCGCGGCGCTCGGCTATATGGGCGGTATGGTCACCAACTTCTCGCTCAACAAAACCTTCACGTTCAAAAACACAAGCACCCGCGTTGCGACCCAGGCGGGTGTGTTTGCGGCGGTGGCACTCGTGGGGCTTGCGATAAACCAAGTAGTTATTGCGCTCCTCGTCGAGGGTGCGGGAGCGCATGTGCTCATCGCGAAAGTGTGTGCTGTCGGCATTGTGGCGCTCTGGAGCTTTTGGGGCCACAAACAATTGACGTTTGGTGCAATCAACGGCGACAACGACCACCTTTCGCTCCGTGAGCTCGTGCGAGAGTGGTTTTCCTCACGTGAAGCATATGAGCGCGAACCGGTATTTGAGCGCGGCTCGCTCTATCTACTCAGCGCCATCTTTGCATTCGCGCTCATGGTGCGCTACATCGCAACCGACTTTTCCGCCGTAGCCACGTTTACCGGCGACTCATACCTCTACCTTCTCAAAGCAATAGAAATCGCGCACGGCAATTGGGTACCCCCCTACTCGCACGCGATAGGCACCTCCATGCTCTTCGCGCCCGTCGTGTGGCTCCTTGAGCCAATAAGCCGCTTCGAGCTAATGCCCCTTGCGCGTCTCTTTGGGGTGGTGGTCGGCGCACTTGCGGTTGTGCCCACGTGGCTCATCGCACGGCTGTTTGTGAATCGCTTCGGTACCGTACTCATAACCCTCACCATCGCCGCCCATCCGTGGCTCATCTACTACTCGACCATTTTTTCCTCCGATGGGCTCTTCCTCATCCTTGCGCTCATGGCCCTCTACTTCTCCATACGTTCCCTAGAGCGTCCCCACCACATTCTCTACGCGATACTCTTCGCCGCACTCTCGTACTACGTGCGCGCCAACGGCCTCTTTGTACTCGTGGTGGTGGTGCTCACCTACCTCTTCGCACACGCGCGTGTGCGCGACCGCGCACACTCACTCATTGAGCACACGAGTCACCTCGCACTCGCGTCGGTGGGGCTCATCGCACTCTTCTTCGCGCTTTCCGCACCCTTTCTCATGGCGCGCTACGAGGCGTTCGGGAGCGCGTTCACCTACGGGCAAAATGATAAGTACTTTGTCGAGGATTTCACATTGGATGTCTGGACTCCGAACGTGCCCGTGCCAAGCTTGAGCGAGTACCTCTCGACCCACACCGCGTGGGAAATCTTCCATAAATTCGCCATCGACGGCTTCGTGAAGCTTATATTTTCGATGGTGCATGGGTGGGAGCCCAACAGTTTCAGCTCGGTCATCCTGCCCATACTGCTCCTGCCCTTTATCGGCGGCTTGTTTTTACTCCTCTCTGTGCGCCGCTTCACACCGGTTGCGCTTTTCATGTTTATTTTTATAGCCGGTCTCGCGCCACTCTACTCCGTGTTCGCCGAAGGGCGCTATGTGGTGCCTATCATTCCTCTGGTCGCTATTGTTTCGTACGTGGCGCTTGAACGAGCAGTTGGCACGCATCGCTACGAGCGTACTATACTCGTTACTCTCGCGCTTGTTATCGTCCTCTGGTCGCTTATCACTCCGGCAATGCTTCTCATGAAGCGCACCGACCAGAATAAACTCCCCGCATGGGCATACGTGGCGGCGGAACATGCACGAGGTACCCTCGTATCATTTGATGAGGGCGATTACCCGATGATGCTCCTCCCCGACACGACCGTGGCGGGACGAAACCTCTCCGAACTCAAAGCCCCAGAAACCGGGCTTGAAATCGTCCGCTATGGAAAGTTCGACACACTGAAAGATGCGCTCGAGTACCACCGTGACCCGCGCGGCACGTGGCTCATCCTTTCCGATCGTACTGTGTCCTTGAAGCCCTACCTTAAAGAGCTCGACCTCCCCCGCTACAAGGACGCCGTGCCCGTGTTCTACGACGAACGGGGAAAGGTGCCCGGGAGCACTGTTCGGCTACACTATGTGGATTGGGACAAGTTGTCGCAGGTAGAGGACTAATAGTACACTACATATTACTGAATGTATGCGAAGGATCCTTGTTACGGGAAGTAGCGGCACCATCGGTACCTACCTGTTTCAAAAACTTCTCGAACAGGGGTTTGAGGTGACCGGCGTCGATTGGCGCGACAACAAATGGGACCCGGTCGTGGATGCAAAAACCATCAAGCAGGATTTGCGCGACCTCGCAGGTGTGCTCGAAAAGCTTCCCGACGGCGGTATCGACCTCGTCATCCACCTCGCGGCAAATGCCAGGGTGCACAACCTCGTTATAGACCCCACGCTCGCGCGCGACAACTTCGAAACGGTGTTCAACGTGCTTGAGTACGTGCGCCGCAGGAATGTTCCGCACCTCATGTTCGCCTCTTCCCGAGAGGTCTACGGCAACACTGGCAAGGTCACCCACGCCGAGGAGGACACGCGCATTTGGAATTGCCCGAGCCCGTACACCGCGAGCAAAATGAGCGGAGAAGCGCTCGTGCACAGCTACCAAAAATGCTACGGCCTCAAAGCTATCGTGTATCGCTTCAGCAACGTCTACGGCCTCTACGACGAGAGCGACCGCGTGGTACCCCTCTTCATCCGGCAGTGCCTCGCGGGAGAATCGCTCAAGGTGTTTGGGAGAGATAAACTTCTCGATTTCACCTACATCAGCGATGCAGTGCGCGGCATCATGCTCGGCATTGAGCACTTCGAGGCGGGCGCGGGAGGCATGTTCAACATCGCGTATGGCCGCGGCACCTCGCTCGTTGAGGTGGCCGAGTTCATGAAGCGCCAACTTGGCACAAAGAACGACATCGAAATCCACGACAACAGAACAGGAGAGGTGGTGAAGTACATCGCCGACATCTCCCGCGCGAAGCACCACTTCGGCTTCGAACCGAAGGTGCACGTAGAGGACGGCATCGAGCGCGCAGTTGCCTGGTACACCCACAACCTCTACGGCCCCAAAGCTGAGGCGCGTAAGCGATTCGCGGTGCCTGCCACCTCAATGAGCGCAGGAACGAACGCTTGACTATATAGACAGTTTTGTTAAACTGTACAAATGAGTACAGTTTATGCAAACACAAGAAACAGCGATACCACCAACAATCGTTTCTTTATGCTCGCGCGTACCGGTGAGAGCTTGTTCCACTCAAACGATTTGGCAAACCTGTGGTGTATCACCGATGCAAACACCCTCCACACCACACTCAAGCGGTACGTGGATCGTGGGTATTTGACTCGACTCTATAAGGGGTTCTACGCACTTGGTTTACCCAATGATATTGATCCATTCGTACTTGGACTCAAGGCACTTCATAGCTATGGATATGTGAGCACCGAGAGTGTGTTGGTGCGAGAGGGGGTCATGGCACAATCGCTCGCCGCAACCACCCTTATCGCCGCAGAGCCAAAGCGCTTCACCGTGCTTGGTGAGCGGTTTGTAGTGCGCCAACTTGCACCACTCCACCTGTACAACCCCGTTGGTGTTCGTGAGGAAAAAAAAGGGGTTCGCGTGGCAACCGTTGCGCGCGCGGTCGCCGACCTCTTGTACTATGTACCCACTGCGTATTTCGATGCGCCGAGCTTGGTTCCATGGGATGAGGTGCGCTCCATTGAGTGTGAGCTCGGGTACCGAAGATGCGCCACCTAATAACTATGAGTGACCTTGTGCTACCACACCCAAAAGATGCCCTGCATAAGGCGGTACTCCTTCGCACGCTCACAGGTATAGCCGATGATGTATTTCTCGCGTCATTGCTCCGCTTCAAAGGGGGAACGTGTGCTGCGCTTCTCGGTTGGCTCGATCGCTTCTCAGTGGATTTGGATTTCGACCTTGTTGAGATTGACCGTATGGACGAGGTACGCAGTCACCTTGTTGCACTTTTCGATGTGTTCGGTTTGAGGGTGGTTGATGAGAGTAAGATTGTACCACAGTATGTGCTCAAGTACGCCGCGCCCGAAGGAAGCCGCTCAACACTCAACCTTGATATCACCACCATGGCACCACGTGCCAACATCTACGAGACCCTTCGGCTCACCGCGATTGACCGATTTCTCACCTGCCAAACACGAGAGACCATGATGGCCAACAAGCTGGTGGCACTCACCGACAGGTTCAAACACCACGGCACCATGGCCGGTCGCGACGTGTATGACATACACCACTTTTTTGAACACGGTGTTCGGTATGAGGAGCGCGTTATTGTTGAGCGTACCGGCAAGGGAGCTCGGGAGTACCTTGAAGAGCTTGTGGTGTTCATTGAAACCCATGTGACCGAGCGTGCACTCATGGAAGACCTTAATGTGCTCGTGCCATATGAGCGTTTGAAGCGGGTGCGCAATGCACTTGCACGGGAAACGGTGATGTTTTTGCGCGATGAGATTACCCGCCTCAGTTCACAGCCATGAGTGCACACCCGCGACTTCGAATCGTCTGTTTGAGCTTCGACTGGCGCAACCTCGCCAAGACAAATGTACCCGAGATGCGCGCAAAGTTTGAACGCGACGGCATTCGCCTCGGCGAGTGCGACATGTTCCTCGTCTCATTCGGGCCGGAGCACTACTACCTCAAGGTGGACGAGCATTTCGAGACGGTTCACCTCAAGGCGCGCTCGAGGCACCTGCGTCCATTCTACGCACTCCTCATGGCGCTACGGCTCCCCGTGCTTCTCCATGCGCGCGGGTTTGTGCCCGACGTGGTCTTGACCTACGACATGAGTCTGGTGCCCGCCGCGTCGCGCGTGCGTGCAGGAACAGGTGCACGCGTTGCGCTCTTTATCGCTAATTTACCCTCGACACTCCTTAAGACGCGCCCGCTCGCGCGGCTCAAGCTCGTGGTGGAGTACCTGATAGAGCGGTTGGGCGCACCACGTGTGGATGTCTGCTTCGTGAACAGCAATGCCACCGCAAGCTACGCAATACGTATGGGCATTTCAGACGATCACATCCATCGGTTTTTCCCCGACACCATCTCACCCGACGGCCGGGAGCTCGTACGCGCGTACGAGACAAAGGGCGCGCTTCGTGCACGCTTATCGATACCCCACGACTCGCTCCTTATGCTCTCCGTAGGGCGGCTAGAGCCGGAGAAGGGTTTCGACCGACTGCTCAACCTGTTTGCCGAGCTCCATGACCCCCGGGCCGTATTGGTAGTGGCGGGCGAGGGGAAACTGCGCGACTCGCTTGAGGAGCAAGTGCGTATGCTGGGTATCGCTTCGCAGGTGCGCTTTGTGGGAAGGGTGCCCCACGCTATGCTATGGCGCTACTACGTTGACGCTGATGTGTTCATCCTCCTCTCCCGCTCGGAATCGCTCGGCATGGTGGCGCTTGAGGCGATGTACGCGCGCACCCCCTGCGTGCTAAGCCACGCGGAGGGTTTGCGTGAAAGCGCGGGAGATGAGAGCGAGCGCGCCTTTCTGTGGGATGAGCGCGACGGCGTCGAGGCCTTGCGCTCAGAGATCGAGTGCATCCGCACCGCGCACCCTATGGTGGCGGAGCGCGTTGCACGCGCACATGCATATGTTGAAAAGAGATTAGGAGAGCGAAGTACGGTGATGGAGACGCTTCTACCAAACAACTATTTGTAACATGACCCACCTCCTCTACATCGCCAACACCAAGCTCCCCTCGCACAAGGCACACAGTGTGCAGGTGGTGCGTATGTGTGAGGCGTTTACACATGTTCTCCGAGAGGAGGGGGGTACTGTGACCCTTGCGTGCAATGCGCTTGGTCCGACCGATGCAGACCCCTATGACTTTTATGGGGCTACTCGCACGTTCTCGATACGTCGTCTCTGGTCGCTCGCCTTCTTGTGGCTCGGGCCGGTTGGGCAGTACATGCAGTGGTGGAGTTTTGCAAAAATGGCTAGCCTCTACGCGTTCTTCAAACAGCCCTCGCTCATTTATACGCGCGATGAGTTCGCCACCGTGTGCCTTGGCATGTTGGGTTGTAAACCGATTCTCGAAGTACACACAAAGCGCGACACATTCTACCGAGGGCTTGTCATGCGCTTGGCGCACAAACTGGTGTTCATATCGAAAGGACTTGCTGATCACCACTCCGCACGCTATCGCATCCCCCCTAAAAAAATCCTCATTGCACCTGATGCCGTTTCCCCCGAACGTTTTGAGAGCCCGCTTACCAAGCAAGAGCTACGGGTCGCGCTTGGCATTCCCGAAGACCGACTCATTGTGGGTCACCTCGGCAAAATTACCACCATGGGGAAGGGGAAAGGGGTGGAGGATCTCATCAAAGGGTTTCCGGCGGTACACAAAGAGTACCCTCGCGCACTTCTCTTTCTTGCGGGTGTCGAGGAGCACGAGAAACCCTACATTGAGGAGCTCTGCGCCGCCTCAGGTGTAGCACCACAGGACGTGCTTGTGGTGGGCCATGTTCCGCAGAAAGAGTTCCCCCAGTACTTCCTCGTGTGCGACGTGCTTGTAATGGCGTACCCCGACTTGGAGCACTACCGCCACTTTATGAGCCCCATCAAACTTTTCGAGTACATGGCGAGTAGCGTGCCCATGGTCACCACTGACTTGCCGAGCGTGCGGGAAATCCTCGACGAATCGCTTGCTATCTTTGTAAAGCCGGGAGATGCTGATGACATGGCGCGGGGGGTGCGTGAGATACTCGCGAACCCTGAGGCGGCACAAAAGCGAGCCACCCTCGCCCGTAGAGAGGTGGAGGAAAAGTACACTTGGGATAAACGGGCGGAGAAGATACTCGAGTTTGTGCAAAATCATGGAAATTAGCTAATTTCCATGAGTGCAACTCAGGGTAATTAGCTAATTTCCATGAGCAGTACTCATAGTGAGAATGTCCCAAACGTACTAATATACTGATTTGTAAGCATTACTTGTGTTTCTGCAACCACTTCTTCGCCTTAGTGGCGACGGTGTGGTATCGTACAAACATGGAGTTGGCAGATCTGCAAAAGAAAATACGACCTATTTTACTTCAACACGGCATTGAACGCGCGGGTGTGTTCGGGTCGTATGCCAGAGGGGAACAAACATCCGAAAGTGATGTTGATGTACTGGTGGCGTTTCCAAAACACGCAACGCTTGTGGATGTGGTTCGACTGAACAGGGAGCTTGAGAGTGTCCTCCAGAAAAAAGTGGATCTTGTGAGCTATGCAAGTATACACGCACCGCTTCGAAGTACGATATTGGCCGAGGAAGTCTCACTGGTATGAGCCGGGATCAAAAAGTGCTCCTTGAGCACATTCTTTTTTCAATTGAACGCATTGAGGCCTATCTCAAGAACGTGTCCGAAGACACATTCTACGATTCATATGAGAAGCAGGATCTTGTTGCTAGAAGAATCGAAATAATCGGGGAGGCGGTAAAAAAACTACCTGAAGAATTGAAAAACAAGCACCCCGAAGTGCCGTGGCGCGACATTGCAGACATGCGAAATGTGTTGATTCATGTGTACTTTGAGGTTGATTATCGTATCGTATGGAATACCGTCACGACCTATATTCCCATGCTAAAGCAGGTGGTGGAACGTATGGTACTAGAGCACGATTAGTCCGCCGCCTCACTTCCCATGCTCACAAAACCGGAACTCATTGCGCAGACGCTCTACGAAACGGAGCCGGAAGCCCACAGGGTGCTCGACGTGGGGTTCGCCCAGCTTCCCAACGCCGCGCTCAAAGGGGAGGTGTACGGCATAGATATCGCCGATGTGCCGTGTCCAAAGGGCTACAAAGAGGTGCGCGTAGTGGATCTCAACACCGACATGATTCCGTTCGGGGGGGGGTATTTTGATGTGGTTACCATGGGGTGTGTGCTCGCACATGTGGCAAACCCGCTCCGTACACTCGGAGAGCTCCATCGGGTGCTCAAAGTAGGTGGTGTGCTCGTGTTTTCAACACCAAACCCCCACTACTACTGGGAGAACGTGCTCAACATTTTCTACCACACTTTCAAGGGGCGCGTGTCTCGCGCGAAGCATATCGAGCACTTCTACAGCTTTTCAAGGTATAATGTCCGCACCTGCGCGGAACGCATGGGGTTTACTGTTGAGCGAGAGGTGGGATGTATGTTTCAACTCGTAAAGACCCCGTGGAAGTGGAATCCAACTCGCTTTCCGGGTATGGCGTACGAGGTAATCTACGTTTTGCGGAAAACTGGTGAACCAAAGCATGTCGCGACACTCGAGACGGCAGAGGGAGTGGTGGAGGTGGAGACAAGGTTGGGATTATAGTTTCAACAAATACCCATGGAACTGGTCATTATTGAACATATCGTATCACATTGATACGATATTGTTGTGTTTTTGATACGAAATACTCTCCCTTTGTCCAACCCACATCGCGACACAAGTCACATCGCTGTTTGGTAGCTAGGCATAGACTCTTGTATGATACACCCCCGTTTCAATGCGTGCCGGCGAGCGCGTTTCGGTAATTTTTCAGGAGAAAAATTACCTCTGTTCGAAGCTTTGTTTTCACCCATACCTTTGCCTCTTCACTTGTGAGAAGCTCCCCAAGTCCGCGCATAATCTCGTTGTCTCGTATGTTTTGAATGACCTTGATACAGGCATCAAGTCGTTCAAGTACAGTTTCATCCGCTCGTTCTCGTATCACGTTTTCATTGATGGTCCAGTTTTCGTTCGCAAAAAACCAAATATCGTATACATCTCTCATGGCAAGCCCGGTGCGTTCGGTGAGAGCAACCAGTTTGCTTGAGAATAGGTACTCTCGCGTGGCCGCAAGCACGGGAATTCCAAGGTAGGTGCGTATCGTGTAGTGGCTTCGAACATTTGATATCCCGCTCCGAGTATTTATCTCAATTTTTATGTTGTGATCCTCCTCACCGTATGAGAGGAGGAAAAATATGGTGTGTCGTTTGATGTAGTTATCCTTGATTGTTCCGTGTGTGCTCAGTATTTTTCCCATCTCGCTGTGTACCCGCTCTTGCGTCGTCTCGTCGGTTTCAAGCAGGTCAAAGTCAAGGTCAACCGAAAATCTGGTGAGTCCATAGAGAAAGTATGCGCAGGTGCCGCCCTTGAAACCCAGTAAAGATGCAACGGATGTCTCCTCGTACACATCTCGTAGGATTTTACCCATCACGAGTTGATGTTTTTCTTTGTTAAGCATAGTTTCTAATGGCGTCCAAACGTTTTATAAGCTGTTTGTTGTTGTACAGCGAGACAAGCTCAGAGCAGATGTCCCAATCAATAGGGCGCAGGTTGTCGAAATAGCATTTCGGTGTCAGGTAGAGCGTGTCGAGAAGTGCACGTTCGGGTGTTGCGATACTGTATGTCTTTTCATGCCGAATAGCCGTGCCGTTAAAAAGCACATTTTCTTTGAGTTTTCTAACTATGAACGTGTGCCCATCGATTTTTTTTGTGATGGCGTAGGGACCCGCAACAAATATGGCCTCTTGGTGCTGAAAGATTATACCGGCCTCGCGAAGTACTGTTTCAAAGCTCACGTAGGAAGGCGCGTACATACTCGTGGCCAATTCTTTGACAGGATACTCGCGTGATTTTGTGTAGATGCCTCTGGAGAGGCGGATAAGCAACCCTTGTTTTACATAGTACTTAATTTTTGTCAGCAGATTGACCGAATGTACCTCTCCCCACACCAGAGCAAGTTCCCTTGTGGTAAAGATAGTCTTCGGAGAAGCGTAGAGTTTTGCGACAAGATTGTCTCGCATGTTTAATTTGTGCAATGGAGTGGTGGAAAAACCACCTTTCCATTGTACAGATTGAAATGGGGCGGTCAATATGGGTTCCTGGCAAATTGTGGAGAAAAGCGATTCCACGCCCCAAACACACGACTCACTTGCGTACTTAAGGTATAGTAGTGTATCCGCGGAGCGTATGGGGTTTGTGGTCGAGCGGGAAGTGGGATGTATGTTCCAGCTCGTAAAGACCCCGTGGAAGTGGAATCCAACTCGCTTTCCTGGTATGGCGTACGAGATAGTCTACGTTTTGCGGAAAACGGGTGAACCAAAGCATGTCGCGACACTCGAGACGGCAGAGGGAGTGGTGGAGGTGGAGACGTATTTAAGTAAATAAATTCGATTATGGACCCAGGGCCTACAAAAAAACAATCAGTACAGGAAGAAGGGTACAAAACACCCTACCATTGGTTTAAATCACCCGATACATATGATGCTAGATTGTACTTCGGTTATTTGAACCGATGTATTGACCTTGCAAAAAAGTACTCTTCTGTTGAGGTATCGCGCGCAGAGATGATTGACGTAGGCTGTGGCGACGGAAGGTTTCTAGGCATCTTGCGCGACAGAGGGTTTACGCACCTTACCGGTGTTGACTACTCGAAAAGGGCAACCGCCTTTGCGACATTGCTAGTTCCCGAGGCCGACATCATATGTGCTGATGTTGCGTCCATGGCACACGAAGGAAAAAAATTCGACATAGCTTTCTTCATTGAAACACTTGAGCACATTCCTCCTGAAAAAATTCCCTCGGTGATAGAGAATATCCGATCTGTGTTAAACCCAGAGGGATTGCTCGTCGTAACAGTTCCCTCACTCTATGGGGGGGCACCACATCCCGCGGGGAAGCATTACCAGCACTTTACAGTCGAAAGTTTAACGTCGGCCGTCACGGTGGGGGGAGGGTTTTCCCAGCTCCATATCGAGGGTCAGGATCGTATGGGCGTGCATGCGCTCAAAGTATTCTACAAGATGATAGATAATGATCTGTGGGATATTGTGCCTGTGAGAAAGTACTACAACACAGAAATATGGCCTCGTATGTTTAATGTATGTCCTCCGCACAAAGGGCGCCGATTAGTCTCCGTGTTTCAAGTGAACTGAAAAATATGATTCCTAATGTTATTGATTCACAATTAAGCAGGTTGACTTACATAATATGTAAGATCTATTTTGCCCTCTTGCGAAGGTTTGGAATAAAGCCAAGGCTACCATTCTTTTTAGGCCTAAAAATTAGGCTTGGAAATCAAGAGGCAAAATATTATTTCAGAAATCAAGTGGACTTCGATTTATTACATGATACGTTTGTCACACAAGAATATTCTATTCCTGAAAAGATTAGTCCAAGCATTATTTTCGATTTAGGAAGCAATATTGGGGCAACAGTGATATTTTTTAAATTAGTTTATCCAAACGCCATAATATATGCGTTTGAACCAGATCCGCAAAATATTTTACATCTAAAAAGAAACACAGCACAGTTTGGGAAATCTGTACGTATCATTAAAAAAGCCGTGGTTGGAAGTGAAATGGAATCAGTGTCATTTTATCAGGCAAAAAATCTCCATTGGTCGTCGAGTATATTTGAACGATCTGAACCTCAAAATATGATCTTAGTGCCCGCTACAACAATTGATCAATTTGTTAAAGAAGAAGGTATTAGTAATGTAGATATTTGCAAGTTTGATGTCGAAGGAAGTGAGTATGAGATATTTAAGAATCTTTCACATCGTCCGGTTTTTACATGGCTTGTTGGTGAGCTTCATCCTGCGATATTTCGACACACGAAGGAAGAATTCTATAAATTATTACCAGAATATTCAGTTTTCGTTGAGCGGCAAGGGAGAATAGCAATTATGAAACTAAAGTAGAATCATGCGCCTCTCTTATGTATACCATTCAATAAATGAGGGACTCTACGACTACGCTATTTCAAAAAAAAAATTCAAAATTCAGCTTTCAAGTTTGCCGCAATCTTCTGTTTTTCAAACCAATTTTTTTGCAGAAAGGGTAAGTTTTGAAATTGATGCGCAAGATAGAATCACAATCCAATTTGACGACGGGTTGGAGGATAACTACCTCAACGCATTTCCAATACTGAAGAAACTCGGTGTGCACGCCACTATATTTCTCGCCACTGATTTTGTAGGCAAGTCACACACCAACGCTGAAGGGTTTACGTTCCAGTTCCTCAACTGGGACCAAATGCGTGAGATGGAGGCGAGCGGACTTGTATCAATAGAAAGCCACACGCATACCCACCCACTCCTCACCACGCTTTCCGACGACGAGCTTGAGTATGAGCTCGCTCATTCTAAGCAACTCATCGAGGACAACCTGCAAAAGAAAGTGCGGGGGCTGGCGTACCCTAAAGGAAACTTCGACGAGCGTGTGAAGAAGTTTGCAGCAAAGCACTACGAGTATGCCACCGGCCCCGTGGGTGTGCTTCACAAGGGTGATATACTCGACCCGTATGCAATACCGCGCATCATTGTCTCTCGCAACATCCCGATGTGGAAGTTTCGCCTGATGTTGCACCCCCTGTACTGGCGTGCGCGACAATTTCGCAACACTTTATTACGATGATAGCGAGTTTCCGTGAGTATATTAAAAATTCTATCCGGCACCATTGGATGCAACAAGGAAGTATTGTTATCGGTGTCGTCTTACTTTCCTTTTTAATCTTTCCAGGATATGCGACTCTTATTTCAGACCAAGGAATATATGTTCCACAAATATTATCAAACTCCACATCATTTTCTCATTCAAATCTAGACTTGGTGACGCAGTTCAAGCAAACAGACGCAACCTTGTTTGATGAGCTGGTGAAAGGAGTCGCAGAATTTTTCTCAGGTGACATATATATCTCGTTGTTGTTACTTGGCGTCATAGCGAGAGTTCTATTTTTTACCGGGTTGTGGTTTCTGGCAAGAAGGCTCGGACTCACTTATCGGTATGCCCTCCTATTTTGCTTGTTTTTTCTCATTCCGCATGGAATATATGGGACTGCAATTACTACGTTTGACATTGAGACACACCCAAGATTACTAAGTATGGGTGCGGGCCTTCTCGGTATAGCATGCTCACTGCGCGGGCGATTGTATATAAGTCTAGCATTGCACCTTTTTTCAGTCGGTATTCACCCAATTCTGGGTGTCTGTACCCTCGCGATAGAGGTGGTTATGAAAGTTTACGGTATATATTTTGATACCTCACAAGCGCGAAAAAAACTTACATCAGTCCTTATTACCACACTACCGTCACTTTCCTTAGTAGTGTACTTTTTTTTCAATTCTCAACCTGATTCATTTTTTGTGGACGAATCATGGCGTGCTATTGTTTCGCTGGTTTCTCCCTACGTTTTCATTTCTGACTGGAGCAAAGTTGCGTTGATAGGTGTATTGGTTTCAATAACTACAGTCGGCATCCTTTTGTATGGGCTGTGGGACGAAATTGATGCTGCGAATAAAGCATTTCTTGTGGCGTGTCTGTTTGCACCATTGTTGCTCTTTACCGTTTCAATAATAGGAGCGGATGTCCTGCACGTACATGCAATTGCCGCGGCTCAGTTCCATAGATCGCTCTTCTTTTTCCATCTATGTTCGGCGCTTCTTCTACTCCTCGTACTTTCAAACAAGGTGTGTGCCGAGAAGAGGTATTGCCATGCAACGGTTTTAGCGACATGGTTTGTGTCACTGCTCGATACGCGTCTTGCTGTTGTGATGCTACCCCTGCTTGGGTATCACTTTTTGCCCTGTTCACGTAACACCTTTCTGTTGGTGAGAAAAGACTTGGTAGGGATTGTGTTGGCTATGAGTACTATCGTCGGTGGCGCGCTAGTCGTGGCGCTCTTTCCATCATGGCGTACGGTCGGTGTGTTAGTAATAGGTATTGTGGTGGGGTGCTGGAGTTACCTCCAATCAAGGATGCGTATAGGTTCAGTCATTGCAGGACTTACAGTTATGGTGTTGTGTACTATGCATATAATAAACTTGCCACCACTCCATATATATCCTCGTGCATATGGAGACCAGCATACGGCAGTTTCATTATGCACGTGGCTCCATGAGCAGACTAGCATTGTGCTGGCACTCGACGATTCAACCACAGGGTATGGAGCATGGCTACGGTCGGTGTGTCGAATCCCGGTATATTATAGTTACGCAGATGGAGCGCAGAGTATTTTTAATCGTCAGTATGCACTGGAATGGTATTCCAGAAAGAAGAAAATAGAACATTGCGCACGAGGTAGTGTGCCTTTGGATGGTGAACGGATATTTATTCTCACGAGGCATTACGTGGAAGTAGGTAAACCGGCTACGTTTTCGGAGGGGGGTTTATATGTATATGAATGTTAATAAAATTGGTATTGCAAAAGTTTCTATAATAATTCCCACGTTCAACAGAGTGGCTTTATTGCCTCGCTGTGTTCAGTCGATACTTACACAAACGCATCAAAATATCGAATGTATCGTTATAGACGACGGGTCTACTGATAGCACCACAAAATTGTTCCTTGAGGGAGGAGAGTTTGCGGGTGACACACGAGTGCGATACGAACGACTCCAAGAAAATCAAGGTGTACATGTTGCGCGTAATCATGGGTTGGATACTGCTACAGGGGATTATGTGGTGTTTCTGGACAGTGATGACGAGCTTCTACCACACGCGGTAGCGCGCGCACTTGAAGAGGTGAAGCGAGATGGAGAAATAGATTTTGTGTCGGGTGCCTTTAGAACAGACACGGGACTTCCTACTGGGTGGAAACGCGAGTCTGACGGCTACCTATCTTTCGAAGAAATATTGTGTGAGAAATCGCACTACCCCCACAAGACGGGTTTTGTTATGGTGCGCACCTCGCTTGCTAAAACATCTCACTACACCGCGCCGAATCTTGACTTCATGTATTTTCGCTACATCGCACGGGGCGCGAGGAAAATATTTTATATCATTGAACCTTTGGGTGTTTACCACACTGACTCGCCGAAGAAAGGGACACTTACGGCGCAAAGAAGGGTACCAAACATCACGCGATCAATAGCGCGCGCTCACGCATTAGAGCGGTACGTGCACGATTTTGAATCCGACTTTCTCACCTCATGCCCTGTGAATCTAAGTTTTCCCGCCTACGGTGCCGCTGTGGGGCTACTGCTTGATTGGAAGCAATTGAGGGCAGCCAGAATGGCATGGAAAGTTGTGCAAACAAGACAGACATTAAAAAACTCCTTACTTCTCACTCTGTGTTGTGTGCCGTGCGCGCCACTTTTATTGCGTTCGGCATTTTTCATCAAAAAGCTTTTAATCAAACAATTGCATGGTAGTTGAATGTAATTTTAACCTCACCGCGGCGCGAGCGATCCTCAAAACCATGCTCGCCACTATCGAACGGCAACGGGGCACCGGGCTTGCAGAGGGCGATGCGCTCGTGGTTCGTGCGCTCATTGAGCGAACGCTCACGGTGTTGTAGTGCAAAAAAGAATTACGTAACTAATTAGAGTTAAAGAAACTTTTTAGTTGCTCAATTTGCTATAGTACGGCTCTATTAAGA